>NZ_JASATI010000003.1:0-218507 GCF_038440225.1 Hydrogenophaga sp. OTU3427
GCGGCCACGCGGCCCCGGCGGTGTCTGCCCGGTGGTTCACTGCGCGCCGGACGCGCTCTAAACCCCCTCGCGCCGGAAATTCTTGCCATGACCGACGCCCCTGCTTCTTCTGGACTCAAGGTGCTGGTGGTGGACGACAGCCACACCATCCGGCGCAGCGCCGAGATGTTTCTGAAGCAGGGCGGGCACACGGTAGAGCTGGCCGATGACGGTTTTGACGCGCTGTCCAAGATCAACGACTTCCATCCCGACCTGGTGTTCTGCGACATCCTCATGCCCCGCCTGGACGGGTACCAGACCTGCGCCATCATCAAGCGCAACCCGCGCTTCGCGCGCATCCCTGTGGTCATGCTGTCCTCGCGCGATGGCGTGTTCGACAAGGCGCGTGGGCGCATGGTGGGCGCCGAGGACCACCTGACCAAACCCTTCACCAGGGAGCAACTGCTGCTGGCTGTGCGATCCCATGGGCCGGTGGTGCTGGCCCCGATCGGGGAGGCCGGCTGATGGCGGTGCAGGACATCCTGGTGGTCGACGACTCGCGGACCGAGTTGCTGTTCCTCAGCGACCTGCTGGGTCGCCACGGCTACACCGTGCGCACGGCCGAAAACGCCGAGGAGGCCTTTCGCCAGATCGGCGAGGCCCTACCCGACCTGATCCTGCTGGACGTGGTCATGCCGGGCCAGAACGGTTTCCAGTTCACGCGCCAGCTCACCCGCCACCCGCAGTACGGCAAGGTGCCGGTGTTCCTGTGCACCAGCAAGAGCCAGGAGACCGACCGCGTCTGGGGCCTGCGCCAGGGCGCACGCGACTACATCACCAAGCCGGTCAACCCGTCCCAGCTGCTGGCCAAGATCGCCGCCGTCGACCAGCCCGACACCACGTTCTGACACCGCCGCCCATGCCACCGTCCGCGACCCCTGACGACACCCAGAAGCCGGCCGCTGGCGCGGCGGCCCACTGGCTGGGGGTGGAAAGCGGCGGCCACCGCCTGCTGGTGCCGCTGGCGCAGTCGGGCGAAATCGCGCCACCTTCGCCGGTCCTGGCCCTGCCCCATGTCAAGCCCTGGGTGCTGGGTGTGACCACCTTGCGGGGCGACCTGTTCACCGTGGTCGACCTGGTGCGCTGGCTGGGCTGGCCGGTGCTGGCGCCGGCCGTGCCCACGCGTTTCGTGAGCTTCAGCGCGCAGCTGGGCATCAACGCCGTCTGGCCGGTGGACCGGCTGCTGGGCCTGCGCAGCGCCGACGACTTCGTGCCCGCGCCCGAGCCGCTGCCCTCGCCGGTGCTGCGCCAGGTGCTGGCCGACGCGCAGGACAACGTCTGGTACGAACTCGACCTGATGCGGCTGTGCGAACGCGCCGACTTTCTCGACATCAACGACCGCCCGGCCGCCGCCGGCGCGACCCAGGACAAGGTGGAATGACCCCATGGCGCTGATGAACAGGCTGCGTGACTTGCTGGGCCGACGCGACCCGCTGGACGACATCCCGCTGTCGGACGGCATGTCGTCCGAGATCATGGACCCGGCCTCGGGCCTGAGTTCCTCCACCTTCGGTTCCGACTCCATCCTGTCGGTGCCGTCCGGCGTGGGGCAGGCCGGGGCGGGCGCGGCCACCAAGGCCAGCGAGGTGGTGATCGACGACGCCGTGCACATGCCCTTGCTGGGCCGGCGCAGCGTCGAGGCGCACCAGCGCATCCTGGTGGCGGGGCTCACCGTGTTGCTGCTGTTGACCGGCCTGCTGCTGGCCTACCAGTGGTACGGTGCCCGCGATGACGGCGGCGCCCGCGCCGCGCCGCTGGTGGCGGCCCTGCTGGACACCCAACGCGTGGCGCAACTGGCCGGGCAGGCCGTCGCGGGCGAGGCCGCAGCGTTCGCCCGCCTCAAGGCCGCCGACCAGGCGCTGCAGCGTGGCCTGGCCAGCCTGGCGCTGCTGGACGACAGCCTGCCGGAACACGCCAAGCGGATCGACGCCGCGGTGGGCGTGGTGCTGGCCCAGGAGGCCGCGTTGGTGCGCCTGCCCGCCCAGCTGGCCGAGTTGCGCCAGCGCAGCGGCACCCAGCTGGACGCCGCCGAGGCCTGGCTGGCGCAGCTGGCCCTGCAGAACGCGCCGGCCGCCGACGTCGCCGCCAGCGCCCAGCTGGCGCGGCTGCTGCACCGCGTGCGTTTCACCGCCGTGGGCTTTGCCACGCCCACCGGCACCTCGGCGCCGGCCGTGATCGCGCTGGGCCAGGACGTCAATGCCATCCAGGAGCGTCTGGACGCCGTGCTGGCCGCCGCCCGGCGCGTGCCACCGCGCGACACCCGCCAGCGCGAGCCGCTGGAGCAGTTGCAGCGCGACCAGGCCGGCGTGCTGGCCGCCGCCAACGCCTTGCTGACCACGGTGCAGGAGGTCGGGCCGCCGCGCGAGGCGCAGCGCCAGCTGCTGCGCGACAGCGAGCCGCTGATGGGGCGCCTGCTGGCCTTGCAAGGGCGGGTGGGCCTGGCCCCGGTCGAGCCGACCGGTGGCCTGGTGGCCCCGGCCCTCACGGCCGTGGGCGCGCTGCTGTGCCTGTGGGGACTGGCCCAGCTGCAGCTGCGCGTGAGCCGGCGCCGCCAGGGCACGGCCGAGCAGCTGCAGACCCTGGCCAGCAGCCAGGAGCGCGAGGCGCGCCGCATCAACGACGCCACCCAGGCCGCCATCCTGCGCCTGATGAACGAACTGCAGGACGTGGCCGACGGCGACCTGACCAAGCAGGCCACCGTGACCGAGGACATCACCGGCGCCATCGCCGATTCGATCAACTACACGGTCGAGGAACTGCGCAACCTGGTGGGCCAGGTGCAGACCAGCGCCGAGCGCGTGGGCCAGACCACCGCCAGCGTGGAGAACACCTCCATCGAGTTGCTGGCCGCGTCCACCGAGCAGCTGCGCGAGATCCGCGAGACCGGCCAGGCCGTGCTCGACATGGCCCAGCGCATCCAGCAGGTGTCGGCGCAGGCGCAGACCTCGTCCGAGGTGGCGCGCCAGTCGGCGCAGGCGGCCGAATCGGGCCTGCAGGCGGTGCTGGCCAGCATGGGTGGCATGAACCAGATCCGCGACCAGATCCAGGACACCGCCAAGCGCATCAAGCGCCTGGGCGAGTCCTCGCAGGAGATCGGCGAGATCACCGAGCTGATCTCCAGCATCACCGAGCAGACCAACGTGCTGGCCCTCAACGCCGCCATCCAGGCCGCCTCCGCCGGCGAGGCTGGGCGCGGCTTCTCGGTGGTGGCCGAAGAGGTGCAGCGCCTGGCCGAACGCTCGGCCGACGCCACGCGCCAGATCGCGGCGCTGGTCAAGGCCATCCAGGGCGACACGCAGGACACCATCCTGGCCATGGAGTCGTCCACCCGCGGCGTGGTTGAAGGCGCGCGCCTGTCCGACAACGCCGGCGCCGCCCTGACCGAGATCGACCGCTACTCGCGCCAGGTGGCCGAACTGGTGGGCCAGATCGCCGAATCCACCGCGCGCGAAGCGCAGCTGGCGGGTGGCACGGCCGACAACATCCAGCACATCTTCGCCGTCACCGAGCAGACCGGCGAGGGCACCCGCTCGACCGTGCAGCAGGTGCGCGAGCTGACCCGCATCGCCGACGAACTCAAGCAGTCCGTCGCCCGTTTCCGCATCGCGTGATGGACAGCCCCCACGCTCCACCGTCGCACGGGTCGCGGCCCCCCGAGGGGGCTGCCCGCGCGGCAGATCCGAACGCCGGTGGCCTGGACCTCAGTCCTTTGGCCTGGGTCCACGACGAGCTGCAGCGCAGCCTGCAGGAGGCGCTGTCGGCCTTGCAGCGCTTCGCCCATGCCCACCGCCAGGCGCGCCTGACCGATCTGGCCAGCGTGGACGAGGCCGACCTGCGCATGGCGCGCCAGCAGCTGCACCAGGCCGTGGGCGCGATGGAGATGGTGGGGCTGGGCGCGGCGGCCCGGGTGCTGCGCGGCATGGAAGCCGCGGTGCAGCGTTTCGTGGCCCGGCCCGATGCCTGCGACGACAGCGCCGTGGTCACGCTGGAGCGGGTGAGCGCGGCGCTGACCGACTACCTGGAGCGCCGCGTGCGCCAGCGCCCCGTGGCCGATCTGCACCTGTTCCCCGCCTACCGCGACGCGCAGACGCTGGCCGGCGCCGAGCGCGTGCACCCGGCCGACCTCTGGACGCCGGACCACCACGGCATCACCATGCCTCCGGTCGCCAACGGCGCGACGTCCGTGGCCTACGGCCCGGCCTTGCGCGCCCAGCTCGACCGCCATGTGTTGCCGGTGGTCAAGTCCTTCGATGCCGGCGCCGCCGCCGAACTGGTGCGCCTGGGCCAGTCGCTGTCCGCCGCCGTGCCGCCGGGCGCATCTGGCGTCTCGGCCGAGGTGGCCACCTTCTGGCGCGTGGCGGCGGGCTATTTCGATGCCGTGGCCCACGGTGCGCTGCCGGCCGACGTGCATGGCAAACGCGCCGCCTCGCGCGTGCTGCTGCAGTACGCCGGGCTGGCGCAGGGCCGGCCCGAGGTGTCCGATCCGCTGCTGCACGAGCTGCTGTTCCTGTGCGCCCAAGCCGACCCGGCGCGCATAGGCGAGGCCCATGCGCTGCTGGCCGTGCGCGAGGCGTTTGGCCTGCAGGACCACCAGCCGGTGGACTGCGAACAGGTCCGCCTGGGCCTGTTCGACCCGACCTTGCTGAGCGCCGCGCGTGACCAGGTGCGTCGCGCCAGTGATGCCTGGGCACAGGCCAGCGATGGCGGCCCGCAGGTGGCGGCGGCCCTGGCCACCTTGCCGGCCACCTTTCACACCGTGGGCCGCGGCGTCACCCGCGTCTGCCCCGACACCGCGCCGCTGGCCCAGGCCTTCGTGGACGCCGTCAACCAGGTGGGCGCCGTGCCCGAGCGCATCACGCCGCAACTGGCGCTGGAAGTCGCCACCGCCCTGTTGTTCCTCACCGCCACGCTGGAGGATTTCGATCCGTCCGATCCGGGACTGGCCGACCGTTCGGCGGGACTGGCCGAGCGTGTGCGCGCCGTGCTGGCGGACCAGCCGCTGCCGCCGCTGGCGCCCTGGATGGAACAGCTTTACCGGCAATGGAGCGAACGCCAGACCCTGGGCAGCGTGGTGGACGAAGTGCGCCGCGTGCTGCTGGAGGCCGAGGCGGTGTTGGACCGGCTGGCCCGCGATCCGTCGCGGCGCGAGGGCCTGGCCGCCTTGCCCGACGCGTTCGCGCAGATGCAGGGCGTGCTGTCGGTGCTGGCGCTGGACGACGCGGCCCGCGCCGCGCTTGCCATGCGCGAGACCGCGCAGGCGCTGTTGAGCGGACAGACCGAGGTTGGCTCGCCGCCCTGGCGCAGCCTGGTCCACAACCTCGGGGCCCTGGGTTTTCTGGTCGACGTGCTGGGGCTGCACCCGTCCTCGGCGCAGCGCGGTTTCGTTTTCGATGCCCCGAGCGGCGAACTGCGGCCCCTGCTGGCCCAGGCGTCACGCACACCGCGCGAGGCCGAGCCGGCCGTGCCCCCGGTGGACGTGCCGGCCACCGGTGCCGATGCACCGGCAGAGGACGAGGACGCCGAGCTGCTTGCCATCTTCATCGAAGAGGCCCGCGAGGTGGTGGCCAGCGGCCAGCGTTCGGTGGCCAGCCTGTCGGGCGACGGTGGACAGCTCGCCGCCCTGACCACGCTGCGCCGTGCCTTCCACACCCTCAAGGGCAGTGCCCGCATGGTGGGCCTGGCCGAGTTCGGCGAGGCCGCCTGGGCCATGGAGCAGGTGCTCAACGCCCGCCTGGCCGAGCAGGCGCCGGCCGATGGGCCGCTGCTGGCCCTGGCCGGTGAAGCACTGGCACACCTCGCGGCCTGGGTGGACGAACTGGCCGCCGGGCGCACGCCCGCGCACCAGGCCGCGCCTTTCCAGCGCAGCTCGCTGGCCATGCGGGAGCAGGGGATCTACCTGCCGCTGCAGGCCGAGGCGACGCCCGTGCCCGTGCCGGAACCGGAGGAACCGAAGCCGGTGATCGCGCCCGCGCCCGCGCCACCGGTGCCGGAACCGCTGGAGGCCCCCGTGCCCGAAGCCGAGCCGGCCTTCGAGGCCTTCGACGAACAGGTCAAGGTCATCGGGCCGTTGCGCATCGGCCTCAACCTGTTCAACGTCTACCTCAACGAGGCCGACGAGTGGTCGCGCTGCCTGTGCAATGCGCTGGCCGAATGGGCCGTGGGGCCGGACCGCCTGCCCGCCGAGCCCACCGTGGGTTGGGCGCATTCCCTGGCGGGCAGTTCCTTCACCGTGGGTTTCGAGCCGCTGGGCCAGTTGGCGCGCGCGCTCGAACACGCCATCGAACGCCTGGGGTGCGCCACGCCGCCAGCCGGCCAGCGTCTGGGCGATGAAGCGCGCCAGGTGCCGGTGCTGGCCGCCGAGGCCTTGCGCTACCTGTTGCATCAGTTCGCCGCCGGTTTCCTCAAGGAAGGCGATCCGGCCTGGCCCGAGCGGCTGGCGTCCTGGCCACGTCCACAGGACTGGGTGCCGGTGCCCGCGCCACAGGTGGTGGCCACGCCGGTGGCCGAGGCCGCCGACACGCCCGATGCCGACCTCTTCCATGTGTTCGAGGAGGAGGCGCTGGACCTCATGCCGCGCCTGGGCGGCGCCTTGCGCCAGTGGGTGGCGCGGCCCGACAACGGCAGCGCGCGCGCCGAGGTGCTGCGCAACCTGCACACCCTCAAGGGCAGCGCCCGCCTGGCCGGCGCCCTGGGCCTGGGCGACCTGGCCCACCAGATGGAGTCGGCCGCCGAGCAGGTGGGGAGCGAGGCTTCCGATCTGCCGGCGCTGCAGGACCTGCTGCTGCGTTTCGACGCCCTGGCCGCCCGTCTGGATCAGTTGCGTGGCGGCGCGGCACCGGACACCAGCGACCCGCCCGCCGAGCCCGCGACCGGCCCGCAGGTCGCCCCCCCGGCCACCCCGCCGGCGGACCGCGCCGAGGTCCCCGCCGCCGCCAACGGCGTTCTGCTGCCCCGCGTGCCGGCCCAGCGGGCGGCGCCGTCCACCGCCGCGGCGGTGCGGGTGCGCCCCGAGCTGCTGGACCGCCTGATGGGCCAGGTCGGCGACGTCATGCTCACCCGCGCACGCATGGAGGACGAGCTGCACACGCTGCGCGCCTCGCTGCAGGACCTGACCGGCAACCTGGCGCGGCTGCGCCAGCAATTGCGCGACCTGGAGCTGCAGACCGAAAGCCAGGTGCAGTCGCGCCAGGCGCAGAACCTGCAGGCCGGGCGCGACGCCACGGCCTCCTTCGATCCGCTGGAGTTCGACCGCTACACGCGGGTGCAGGAACTCACGCGCATCATGGCCGAGTCGGTCAACGACGTCGCCACCGTGCAGCGCAACCTGCAACGCGCGGTGGACGTGACCGAGGACGGTCTGGTGGCGCAGGGCCGCCAGAGCCGCGAGCTGCAGCGCGACCTGCTGCGCACGCGCATGGTCGACTTCGACACCATCGCCGAGCGCCTGCACCGCGTCGTGCGCCAGGCGGCCCTCGAAACGGGCAAGCGCGCGCGCCTGGACCTGGTGGGGGCCCAGATCGAGATGGACCGCAGCGTGCTCGAGCGCATGGCACCGGCCTTCGAGCACCTGCTGCGCAACGCGGTGGTGCATGGCATCGAGGCGCCGCCGCAACGCGAGGCGGCGGGCAAGCCGGCCGAAGGTGCGCTCACCCTCACGCTGCGCCAGGAGGGGAACGACGTGACGCTGGTCTTCGGCGACGATGGCGCGGGCCTGGATCTGGCCCGCGTGCGCGAGAAGGCCCTCGCGCTGGGGCGCCTGGACGGCGCGGCGGCGCCCGACGAGGCGGCGCTGATGTCGCTGGTGTTCGAGCCCGGCCTGAGCACCGCGGCCGAGGTGTCCGAGCTGGCCGGCCGCGGCATCGGGCTGGATGTGGTGCGCAACGAGGTGCTGGCCCTGGGGGGACGCATCGAGATCGCGTCCGAGGCCGGCCGTGGCGCGCGTTTCACCCTGGTGTTGCCGCTCACCACCGCGGTCACGCAGGTGCTGCTGCTGCGCGCCGGCGCATTCACCTTCGGTGTGCCGGCCAGCCTGGTGGAAAAGGTGCACCGCCTGGACGCCGCCATCGTGCGCGAGGCCGGGCCGGTGGGCCAACTGGCGCCCGATGGTGTGGGCCTGCCCCTGTACTGGGCGGGGGCCCTGTTGTCGCAGTCCACCGGCAGCCGCGAGGCCGGCAAGCTGGCGCCGGTGCTGCAGCTGCGCAGCGCCACCCAGCGCGTGCTGTTGCATGTGGACGAACTGCTGGGCAACCAGGAGGTGGTGGTCAAGCACCTGGGACCGCAGCTCTCGCGCCTGCCGGGCGTGTCGGGCATGACGGTGCTGGCCTCGGGCGCCGTGGCCCTGATCTACAACCCGGTGGCGCTGGCCGTGGTGTACGGCGGCGCCACGTGCGACTGGCTGCGCGACGCCGCCTCGCGGCAGGCCCAGCAGCCGGTGCCGTCCACCCCGCTGGTGCTGGTGGTGGACGACTCCATCACCGTGCGCCGCGTGACGCAGCGCCTGCTGCAGCGCGAAGGCTACCGCGTGGCTCTGGCCAACGACGGCCAGCAGGCGCTGGAGCGCATGCGTGACGAGATGCCCGTGGTGGTGCTCAGCGACATCGAGATGCCGCGCATGGACGGCTTCGAGCTGGTGTCGCACATGCGCGCCGACGCGGCGCTGAAAGACCTGCCGGTGGTGATGATCACCTCGCGCATCGCCGACAAGCACCGCGAACACGCCCGCGAGCTGGGTGTGGACCACTACCTGGGCAAACCCTATTCCGAGGAAACGCTGCTGGCGCTGGTGGCGGGCTATGCGCGGCTGGCGGCGCCGCACTGAAAAATCGCTTTTGCGACCGGTCTGCCCCGGACACCGGGTCAAATTGTGCAAAACTGTCACGCAGCGCATGAACTTCATGCCGATGGAGCCTGTGCATGAGTGCCCTGAACGACACCGCCGATCCACCGCTGGCCGGTCTGCCATCCGCCAGCCCCCGCCCCGGGTGGACGGTGCCGCTGCACGTGCTGATCGGCAGCCTGGTGGTGGTGTGCATGCTGGCCCTGGCGGTGCTGCTGATGTGGCAAGGCTGGCAGGCGGCGCGTGGCGCGCTGCTGTCGGCCGCGCAGGACAGCGCCCGCGACATGGGCGTGATCATCAACGAGAAGACCCGCCGCGTGCTGGGTCCGGCCGAGGCTTCCCTGCGCCAGCTGTCGCTGGACCCGGTGGGCCACGCCACCACGCTGGAGCAGCGGCTGGAGCGCCTGCCCGCGTTGACCGAGGTCCTGGTCCATGTGCCGCTGGTCTCGTCGGTGTTCGTGGGATACGACAACGGTGAGTTCATCCTGGTGCGGCCGCTGGAGAAGGCCGACATCCGTCAGCGTTTCGGGGCGCCGCCCAAGGCCAATTTCCTGGTCCAGGCCGTCACGTTCGATGAGAGGCGCCAGCCCCGGGGCCGCTGGCTGTTCTACACCGCCAACCTGGTGCCGCTGGCGGACCAGCCGCGCCCCGACTACGTGTTCGACCCGCGCACCCGGCCGTGGTACGACGGCGCGCGGCGCAGCGGCCAGCAGAGCCTGACCGATCCCTATGTGTTCTTCACCTCGCAGCAGGTGGGCGTGACGCTGAGCCAGCCCAGTCAGGTGGGTGGTGCCGTGCTCGGGCTGGACGTGGCCCTGTCCGACCTCAGCACCGAAATCGCCGACTTGCGCCGCACGCCCCACAGCGAGATCGCCGTGGTGGACCAGCGCGACCAGGTGCTGGCCTACACCGACCTCGACCGCGCCCTGGTGCGCGAGGGCCAGGCGGTGCGCCTGCAGACCCTGAGCGGCCTGGGCGTGGCCGGCCTGCTGGGCTTGCGCGCCACGGGCGCCGGAATGGACGAGCCGGTGGCCTACCACGTGAACGACCAGGAGTGGTTTGGCGTGCGCATGGCGTTGGACAGCCTGCCCGGGCGCACCATGCAGATCATGGTGGCCGTACCCGACAGCGACCTGCTGGGCGACATGCGGGCCTCGCTGCAGCGCCAGGCCTGGTGGGCGCTGCTGCTGGTCGTGGCCCTGCTGCCCCTGGGATGGCTGGCGGGTCGGCAGGTGGGGCTGAGCCTGGCGCGGCTGACACGGCAGGCGCAGCAGCTCACCCGCTTCGATTTCGACCAGCGCCAGGCCGCCCACAGCCGGGTGCGCGAGGTCAAGGAGCTGGACGCCGTGTTCGGCAACATGTGCCTGACCATCCAGAATTTCCTGCGCACCACCGAAGTCATCAGCCACGAACCCAAGCTGGACCTGATGTTGCAGGGTGTGCTGCAGAAGCTGGTGGAGACCACCCAATGCGAGTCGGGGGCCGTGTACCTGCTCGACGAGGCCAGCGGAGAGCTGGTGGTGGCCGCCGTCTCCAGCACCCAGTTGCTGCAGGACGCCGAGGCCCGGCTGCCCCAACGGCTGCCCGCCGGCGGCACCGAGCCGTGCCAGCACACCGCCGGGCGCCTGGCGCTGCACCTCATGGGCCGGCAGCAGCAGGTGCTGGGCCTGCTGGTCCTGAACCACGCGGTGGACGACGAACACGAAAGCGAGGACTTCCGGGCCTTTGCCGTCAAGCTGTCGGGCGCGCTGGCGGTGTCGGTCGAGACGCGCCACCTGTTCGAGGCGCAGCAGCGCCTGCTGGACGCGGTGATCCAGCTGCTGGCCGACGCCATCGACGCCAAGAGCCCCTACACCGGCGGCCACTGCGAACGGGTGCCCGAGCTGGCCGAGATGCTGATCGACCAGCTGTGTGCCGAGCGCCAGGGGCCCTATGGCAGCTTCCAGATGAACGAGGTGCAGCGCTACGAGTTCCGCCTGGGCGCCTGGCTGCACGACTGCGGCAAGGTCACCAGCCCGGAGCACATCATCGACAAGGCCACCAAGCTGGAGACGATCTACAACCGCATCCACGAGATACGCACCCGCTTCGAGGTGTTGTGGCGCGATGCCCAGATCGAACACCTGCAGCGGCTGGCCGATGGCGAGGACCCTGTCACGCTGGATGCCTGGCTGGCGCAGCGGCAGCAGACGCTGCAGGACGACCATGCCTTTGTCGCCGCCTGCAACCTGGGCGCCGAATCCATGGCCGATGCCGACCTGCTGCGCCTGGCCGCCATCGGCAGCCAGACCTGGTGGCGCCACTTCGACAACCGCCTGGGCATCTCGTCGGAAGAGCAGCGCCGGCTCGAAGGGCAGGCGCCCCAGCCCCTGCCGGCGCGCGAAGCCTTGCTCAGCGACCGGCCCGAACACCTGGTGCCCTGGGGCCAGCGCAGGCCGCCGGTGGAGGCCGGCGACCCGGCCAACCGCTGGGGCTTCAACATGAAGCTGCCCGCGGTGGCCCAGCACCTGGGCGAGTTGCACAACCTGTCGATTCAGCGCGGCACCTTGACCAACGAAGACCGCTTCAAGATCAACGACCACATCGTGCAGACGCTGATCATGCTGCGCAGCCTGCCCTGGCCCAGCCACCTGGCGCGGGTGCCCGACATCGCCGCCACCCACCACGAAAAGCTCGATGGCACCGGCTACCCGCGCGGCCTCGGCGCCGACCAGCTCACCCTGGCCGACCGCGTGATGGCCTTGGCCGACGTGTTCGAGGCGCTGACCGCGTCGGACCGCCCCTACAAGACGCCCAAGACCCTGACCGAATCGCTGCGCCTGATGGCCTTGATGGCGCGCGGCCAGCATCTGGACGCCCACCTGCTGCGCTACTTCCTGCGCAGCCGCCTGTGGGAAAGTTTCGCGCGCAAGTACATGCTGCCGTCGCAGATCGACGCGGTGGACATTCCCGCCATCGAGGCCTTGATGGGCCTGCCGGCGGACGAGGTGAGCGAGGCCGAGCGCGCAGCGATCGAGGATGCGAGCGCATGACACACACGACACGAGACCGCCATGCGGCGGCCCCCGGCTTGAACCCCGATGAAATCCAACCCATGCCGCGCCACAGCGACGCCCTGTGCGCCTCCGTCGTCGACTTGCTGCTGGATGCCGTGTGTGTGGTGGACGCCGAGGGGCACTTTGTTTTCGTGAGCGCGGCCTGCGAGGCGGTGTTTGGCTACACGCCCGAGGAGATGGTGGGCCGGCGCATGATCGAGATGGTGGCACCCGAGGACCGGGACCGGACCTTGCAGGCGGCCCAGCGCATCATGTCCGGGCAGACCCATCTGCATTTCGAGAACCGCTACCTGCGCAAGGACGGGCGGCGGGTCGACATCATGTGGTCGGCACGTTGGTCGCCGAGCGACCGTCTGCGGATCGCGGTCGCGCGCGACGTCACCGCGCGCAAGCGCGCGGAGTCGATGCAGGCCGCCACCTACGCCATTTCCGAAGCCGCCCACGCGGCCGAAGACATGCCCGCCTTGTTGCAGAAGATCCACCAGGTCATCGGCCAGCTCCTGCCTTGCCACCATTTCGCCGTCGCCTTGGTCGATGAGGCCAACGGACAGCTGGGTTTTCCGTACTGTGTGGACGGGGCTGTCCAGGCGCCGGAGCCACCCACGGCGGCGGTGGTGGCTTTCTGCCATGAGGTCATCCGGGGCGAGCAGGCCCGGTTGGGCGGGGATTCGACCTCGTGGCTGGGGGCACCGCTCACCACCCAAAAAGGCGTCATGGGCGCCGTCGGCTTGAATCGGCACGCGCAGGACGCGCCCTACACCGAGGAAGACAGGGAACTGTTGCAGTACGTGTCCACCCAGATCGCCTCCGCCATCGAACGCCAGCGGCTGTACGCGCGGCTGCGCCACATGGCGCAGTACGACGAGTTGACGGACCTGCCCAACCGGGGCTGCCTGCAGGACCGCCTGGACATGGCGCTGGCCAGGGCGCGGCGCGAGCACCGCCACCTGTCGCTGTTGTACCTGGACCTGGACAAGTTCAAGCAGGTCAACGACGACTGGGGGCACGCGACGGGCGACCGTTTGCTGAAGGCCGTGGCGCACCGCCTGAAAGGCTGTGTGCGGGCGTCCGACACGGTCGCCCGCATGAGCGGGGACGAATTCGTGGTGCTGCTGGAGTCCAGCCATCCGCCGGAGGGCAACGGGGTCGTGGCCCATAAGATCAGCGAGGCATTTGATGCGCCCTTCGACATCGATGGCCAGCGCCTGCACATCCGTCCGAGCCTGGGCGTGGCGCTTTACCCCGAGCACGGCACGGACGGGCAGCAACTGCTCCGGCATGCCGACAACGCCATGTACGTGGTGAAGCACAGCCGGCGATAGCCCCACCCGGGAGGCGGTACAAATCCCGCCGTTCCGAACGGTGATGTCAGTGGTCGCGGCGATAAAATCGTGCCCCATGCGGCGCTGTTTCATCGCGATCCTGGTCTTGCACCTCCTTGTCGGGGTGGGCCTGTTCGTGTCCGAAGACAACGGCGCCGCCTTGGGCGACGACGCCCAGCGGATCGCGCTCCTGGTCGTGGACGGGCCGGTCCCGCAAGCGCATACTGGCGCTGCCGTTGACACCACCGCCGCCGCCGAGGCTGGCCTGGCCGACGTTCAGCCCGAGTCGCCCGAGGCGCTGAACCAGGAGGTGCCGACCCTGGCGCCGGCCCCGGCGCGGGTGGTCCCGCTGACCCCGGTCTTGGTCGCCCACCTGCCGCCCACGCTGGACGGCCTGCAACGGCCACCCCGGTTCTCGCGCGCCGCCTGAGACTGGGTCGGGCCCGCGCCTGGCCCGGCCAGTTGTTCACGACGGCGCCTGTCCGTCACCGTTTTCTCATCCGCCACTTCACCGGCCAAGCACCATGGAATTTCTCACTGATCCCAATGTCTGGATCGCCTTCGCGATGCTGACCGCCCTTGAAATTGTTCTGGGCATCGACAACATCATCTTCATCTCCATCCTCGTGGGCCGCCTGCCGCCCGAACTGCGCGACAAGGCCCGCCGCCTCGGCCTGGGTTTTGCCATGTTGTCCCGCCTGGCGCTGCTGTTCACCCTGAGCCTGATCATGGGGCTGACGGCCGATTTGTTCACGGTCATGGGCATGGGCATCAGCGGCCGCGATCTGGTGCTGCTCCTGGGTGGCCTGTTCCTGCTCTACAAGGC
Organism: Hydrogenophaga sp. OTU3427; assembly: GCF_038440225.1. NCBI lineage: Bacteria > Pseudomonadati > Pseudomonadota > Betaproteobacteria > Burkholderiales > Comamonadaceae > Hydrogenophaga > Hydrogenophaga sp. OTU3427. Next base: position 14,080 of record NZ_JASATI010000003.1, read on the forward strand.
CTCGCACGAGATCTTCGTGGAGGTCGAGGCCCGCGAGCAGGACGTCGCACCGGAGACCGACCAGGCCGCCCTCAAGGCCGCAGGCAACAAGCTTTTCTGGGCCATCATCGGCCAGATCGCCGTCATCGACATCGTCTTCTCGCTCGACTCGGTCATCACCGCCGTGGGCATGGTCAACCAGCTGAGCGTCATGGTGGCCGCCGTCATCGTGTCCGTCGGCGTGATGCTGCTGGCGGCCAAGCCCATCGGCGATTTCGTGGACCGCCACCCCTCGGTCAAGGTGCTGGCGCTGGCCTTCCTGGTGATGGTGGGCATGGCGCTCACCGCCGAAGCCTTCGACCAGGAAGTGCCCAAGGGCTACATCTACGCCGCCATGGCATTCTCGCTGGCGGTCGAGGCGCTCAACATCCGCGCACGCGCCAAGCGCCAGGCCCTGGCCCAGCAGCCGGACGCCAACGCCTGATCCAATCAGATGTCTGCCAGCGGCACCAGCCCGTGCCGCTGGCGGGCGCGCTGGCAGGCATCGCTGCCGGCCTCGAACTCCCGGCAGGGCGAGGAACGCCATTCGTAGATGCCGCAGGCCACCTTCACGCCCACCCGGCCGGTGAGCGCCGCGCAGCGCGGAGGTGAATGGTCGGTGCCGCGCATGCGGCACAGGCTGTCGTTGACCTCCACCGCCAGGCCCGAGGGCACGCGCCCGCCCATCTCGTCCAGCTCATGGACCGAGAAGTCGACCCGGAAACTGGCGCAGCAGGCGCCGCAGCTCTGGCAGGGGTTCACGCTCATCGTGTGTCAGCCCGGTATGGGTGGGGCCAGCTCGGGCGCGCGGTAGACCAGCACCTTGAGCGCGCGCTCGGGGTCGATGTCGGCGAAGGCGGGCGGGTTGGCCAGGCGCTGCTCAAACACCAGTTCGGGCGCGTTTTCCCGCATCTGGTCCTGCAGGAAGGCGCTGCCCAGTTCGGGCGCGTTCAGGCACAGGAGCGCGTGGCCGCCTGGCGCCACCAGCTCGGGCAGGCGGCGCAGCAGGCGCGGGTAGTCCTTGCCCGCCACGAAGCTGCCCCGCTGGTAGCTGGGCGGGTCGACGATGACCAGGCCGTAGGCCCCGGCGCGGGTGATCTTGCCCCAGGTCTTGAAGATGTCGTGCGACATGAAGCTGGCGCGCTCCTTCAGGCCGTTGAGCGCGTGGTTGTGCTGACCGGTGGCGATGGCGCCGGCCGCCATGTCGATGTTGAGCACGTGGCGCGCGCCACCCTGCAGGGCAGCCACCGAAAAGGCGCAGGTGTAGGCGAACAGGTTGAGCACCTTCTGGCCGGCCGCGTGCTGGCGCACCCAGGTGCGGCCCTCGGCCATGTCCAGGAACAGGCCGTGGTTCTGGCCGCGCAGCACATGCACCGCGAAACGCGCGCCGCCCTCGGTCACCACGTGCGGCTCGGGCACGCTGCCGGCCAGCAGTTGCGTGTCGCTGCGGCCCTCGACGCGGGTCTGGAACACCAGGTTCAACGCTTCGTCCGGCGCGATCTGGGCCCAGCGTGTGGCCAGGGCCTGTTGCACCTGCGCCACCTCGGCGTCGGCCACGGGCTGGAAGCTGGTCAGCACCCAGACCGGCGGGTAGGCGTCCAGCGTCCAGTGCTCGTGGCCCGCAAACAGGCCGCCGCGCCCGTGGAAGACACGCGCGCAGTCGGTGGGCTGCTGCAGGGCGGCGATGGTGTCGAGCAGGGCTTGCATGTCAGGGGGCCAGCGCGCCGGAAGGGCGCGGGAGGCTCAGACCAGGCGGCCCAGCAGCAGGTATTCCATCAGCGCCTTCTGCGCGTGCATGCGGTTCTCGGCCTCGTCCCAGACCACGCTCTGCGGGCCGTCGATGACCTCGGCCGTGACTTCCTCGCCGCGGTGGGCCGGCAGGCAGTGCATGAACAGTGCATCGGGCTGCGCCACGGCCATCATGGCCTCGTCCACGCACCATTGGGCAAAGGCGGCGCGACGGACTTCGTTCTCCGCCTCAAACCCCATGCTGGTCCAGACGTCGGTGGTGACGAGGTCGGCGCCCCGGCAGGCTTCGCGCGGGTCGCTGAAGACTTTGTAGCAGTTCGGATCGGTGATGCCGGCCAGTTCGGCGTTGACCTCGTAGCCGCTGGGCGTGCTCACGTGCACGGTGAAGCCCAGCAGCTCGGCCGCCTGCAGCCAGGTGTTGGCCATGTTGTTGCCGTCGCCCACCCAGGCCACGACCTTGCCCTTGATGGCGTCCAGCGGGTTGCCGCTGGCGGCGGGCCGGTGCTCGACCAAGGTGAACAGGTCGGCCAGGATCTGGCAGGGATGGAACTCGTTGGTCAGGCCGTTGATGACCGGTACCCGCGAGTGGGCGGCGAAGCGCTCGATCTTGGTCTGCTCGAAGGTGCGGATCATCACGATGTCGACCATGCGGCTGATGACCTTGGCGCTGTCCTCGATGGGTTCGGCCCGGCCCAGCTGGCTGTCGCCGGTGGTCAGGTGCACCACCGAGCCGCCGAGCTGGTACATGCCGGCCTCGAAGCTCACCCGGGTGCGTGTGCTGGCCTTCTCGAAGATCATGGCCAGGGTGCGGTCGGGGTCGGCGAACGGGTGGTGTTTCTCGAAGGCCTTGAACTTGGCCTTGATGAAGGCCGCGCGCTGCAGCAGGTAGGCGTATTCGTCGGCCGTGAAGTCCTTGAACTGCAGGTAGTGCTGGATGCTCATCACGCCGCCTCGTTCAAGAACTGCTTGATTTGCGGCACCAGGATGGCGACGATCTCGTCGGCCTCGGCAACGCTCAGGATCAGCGGCGGCACCAGGCGGATCACACTGTCGGCGGTGACCGACAGCAGCAGGCCGGCCTCGGCGCAACGCTGCAGAAGCACGCCGCAGGGGCGGTCGAGCTCGATGCCCAGCATCAGGCCCTGGCCACGGATTTCCTTCACGCCCTTGACGTTCATCAGCTGGGTCACGAGCGCGGTCTGCAGGTGGGTGCCCACGTGGGCGGCGTGTGCCAGCAGGCCGTCCTCTTCCATGATGCGCAGGGTTTCCACGCCGGCGCGCATGGCCAGCGGGTTGCCGCCGAAGGTGGTGCCGTGGTTGCCGGGCTGGAAGATGTGGGCGGCTTTGGGGCCTGCCACCACCGCGCCCACCGGCACACCCGAACCCAGGCCCTTGGCCAGGGGCATGACGTCGGGCGTGATGCCGGCCCACTGGTGGGCAAACCACTTGCCGGTGCGGCCGATGCCGCACTGGACCTCGTCGACCATCAGCAGCCAGTCGCGGTCGTCGCAGATGACACGCAACTCGCGCATGAAGTCGATGGTCATGGGATGGATGCCGCCTTCGCCCTGGATGGCCTCGAAGAACACCGCGGTGATGTTCTTGTTGCCTTCGGTGGCGCGCCGCAAGGCGGTGATGTCGTTGCGCGGCACGCGGATGAAGCCATCGACCAGCGGGCCGAAGCCGGCGTGGATCTTGGGGTTGGCGGTGGCGCTGAGCGTGGCGATGCTGCGGCCGTGGAAGGCCCCTTCGAACACCACCACCTCGGGGCGGGTGATGCCCTTGTCGTGGCCGTACTTGCGTGCCAGCTTGAGCGCGGCCTCGTTGGCCTCCAGCCCGGTGGAGCAGAAGAACACGTTGCTCATGCCGCTGAGCTCGACCAGCTTGGCCGCGAGCTGCTCCTGGCCGGGCACGTGGTAGTAGTTGCTGCTGTGGATGAGCTTGGCCACCTGGTCCTGCAGCGCCTTGACCAGCTTGGGGTGCCCGTGGCCCAGGGTGTTGACGGCGATGCCGCCCAGGCCGTCCAGGTAGGACTTGCCGTTCACGTCCCAGACTCGGCAGCCTCGGCCGTGCGACATCGCGATCGGCAGCCGACCGTAGGTGTTCATGACGTGCGGCGAGGTGGCTTCAATGTGAGCGGTCATCCGAGAAACTCCGTGATTGCAAGGGGCCAGAAAAGGCGTCGGCCCAACGTGGGTTGAGCCGTTGAACCGCGATTTTAGGCCCAGAGCTTGCTAGGTTCTGGTGCGCTTTTGGCATCGGTGTGATGCCCCTTGCCCGTCCGCGGGGTGGGGCCGGGGTCATGCCGAAGTCTTATATAAGATATAATACTTGCTGCACCGCAACAGCCGGCGATCCCGGTACGCTTGCACCCTCTCCAATTTTCTCCAAGGCCGTCACCCATGGTCGCACCGTCCGCGAAAGAAGTCTTCATCCAGGGGATCACCCTCAGTGGCAAGACCTTTCGGCCCAGTGACTGGGCCGAGCGGCTGGCGGGTGTCATGAGTTCCTTCCGCCCGGGCGGTGCGCAGCTAGGCAGCCACCTGAGCTATTCGCCCTGGTGCATTCCGACCACCCTGGGTGGCGTCAAGTGTGTGGTGGTGCACCGCGACCTGCGCGACGCCGAGCCCATGGCCTGGGACTTCTGCCTCAACTTCGCCCGCGACAACGAACTGCAGATCGTCGAGGCCTGCCTGCTGCCCGACAACTGAGCATGGCGGCCTGGCCGCCCCGGCCAGGCCGTGCACCGGTGCTCAAGGGCGGGTGATGGTGAGTTCCCGGCTGCTGCCGCCCATGTCCACGATGGATGGGCCGCCGAGCTTGGTGATGGTCAGCTTGGTGGCTCCCACCGACTTGCCGAACAGGCCGCTGCTGAGTGTGCACTGGCCCGCCACGTTGGTGATGCAGCTGGTGGTGCTGCCCGGCGCGTAGGTTCCGGTGACGGTGACACCCGCCACGGGCGTATCACCACTCACGAGTTTCACCGTCGTTAGGACCTGGGCCCGCCAGCCATTGACGTATTTGATGGTGCTGCCGCTCATGTTCGTCACCCAGACTTCCTGTGTGGGCGGCGTCGACGGTGTGCCGGTGCCCAGCGCATACAACAACAGGTTGGGGGAGCCCGTGCCCGCGTTGCTCACCTTGTTGGCCGTGGCCGTGTCGCGAATGAAGGCCGCGATGGCCGCCGGCGAGGCGCCCGTGTTGGCGCTGGCCACCAGCGCCGCCACACCGGCCACGTGGGGCGAGGCCATGGAGGTGCCGCTGATGGTGTTGGTGGCCGTGGCGCTGGTGTACCAGGCCGAGGTGATGGCACTGCCCGGTGCGAACACGTCCACGCAGCTGCCGTAGTTGGAGTAGGACGCACGTGCGTCGTTGCTGCCGGTGGCGCCCACCGTGATGGCGCTGGGCTCGGAAGCTGGCGAAGCGGTGCAGGCGTCGGTGTTGCTGTTGCCGGCGGCCACGGCCATGGTCACGCCCTGGCCCACCGCACCCGCCACGGCCGTGTTGAGCGCGGCGGAATAACCGCCGCCCAGGGACATGTTGGCCACCATTGGCACCGAGGGCGTGGCTTGCTTCTGGGCGCTGACCCAGTCCACCCCGGCGATCACGCCGCTGTTGCTGCCGCTGCCCTTGCAGTTGAGCACGCGCACCGGCACCAGGGTCACGCCCTTGGCCACGCCCCAGGTGCTGCCGCCCACGGTGCCGGCCACATGGGTGCCGTGGCCGTTGCAGTCGACCGTGCCGCGCCCATCGGCGATGGCGGTGTAGCCCGCGCCCACGCGCCCGGTGAATTCGGTGTGGGTGGGCAGGATGCCGGTGTCGATGATGTAGGCCCGCACGTTCGCGGCAACGGTGTTGTAGCTGTAGGAGCCACCGAGCGGCAGGTCCGCCTGGTCGATGCGGTCCAGGCCCCAGGTCGCGCCGGATTGCACCGTCTGGTTCAGCGACACCGTCTGGTCCTGCTCGATGTAGGCCACACGCGGGTTGTTTTGCAACGCCGCCACGGCGGCCGGCGGCAACTGGGCCGAGAAACCCTTGATGGCGCTGGTGTAGGTGTGCTGCACCTGGCCGGCCAGGCCACGCATGGCGGCGGCGGTTTCCAGGCCAGGGTTGCCGACCTCGTCCTTGAACACCACGATGTAGCTGTCCAGGATGGGGCGGGAGGCGCCAAAGCGGTGGTCGGCCGAGGCACCGCCCGGGGTTTGTGCCGAGGCGCTGGCCACGAGCAGGCCCGCGACCCAGGCACCGAACAGGGCGCGTGTCAGTGCTGGTGATGTGTGTGTCATGGGGGTCTCGCCCTGCGGCACGTCGCCGCAAATTGTCAACAATTGTCGAACGAGACCCGCCCCGGGTCAATCACCGGCTTTTTCAGGTCAGCGCAGGCCCTGGCCGCCTTGTTGCTCTGCCCGCTGGATCAGCTCGATCTTGTACCCGTCGGGGTCCGTCACGAAGGCGATCACCGTGCTGCCGCCCTTGACCGGACCGGCCTCGCGCGTGACCCGGCCGCCAGCGGCCTTGATCTTTTCGCAGGCGGCGTAGGCGTCGGGCACGCCCAGGGCGATGTGCCCGTAGGCGGTGCCCAGCTCATAGGATTCGACGCCCCAGTTGTAGGTCAGCTCGATCTCGGCCTGGCCGGGGTTGCCCCCCTCGAAGCCGAGGAAGGCCAGCGAGTACTTGTACTCGGGGTTTTCGGAGGTGCGCAGCAGCTGCATGCCCAGCACCTGGGTGTAGAAGTCGATGGCGCGCTGCAGGTTGCCCACGCGCAGCATGGTGTGAAGGAATCTCATGCCCTTATTTTGGTGGAAATTCAAACACCAGGCAGGTGGTGGTGGCATGGGCGTAGAGCTTGCCGTCGGGGCCGACGATGCGCGCCTCGGCCGTGGCCATCTGGCGCCCGCAGTGGATCACGGTGCCGATGGCGCGCAGCGGGCCGCTCTTGAAGGAGGCGGCGCGCACGATGTTCACGCCCAGCTCGGCCGTGGTGTAGGCCCGGCCCACCGGCATCATGGTGTGCACGGCGCAGCCCAGCGCCGAGTCCAACAGGGTGGCGTACCAGCCGCCATGCACGCTGCCCAAGGGGTTGTAGTGCTTCATCTGGGGCGTGCCCTGGAACACCGCGCGGCCCTCGCCCACCTCCACCAGGGTGAAGTCCATGGTGTCGGCGATGTGGGGGTAGGGCGTGTGGCCGTCGAGCAGCGCCTGCATCTGCTGCAGGCCGGTCTTGCCCACCAGGTCTTCCATCTTGGCGAGGCCGGCACCGGCGCCGGCGGCCATGCGCGCCTTGGCGGCATCGTGCTGTGCCGTCCATTCGGCCAATGTCTGTTCGTGGTTCATGTGGGTTCCTCGGGTCGTTTCACTTGGGATATAGCACCATCTGGGTGCAGCGGAACAGGGCCAACGTCTTGCCGCTTTCGCGGTGGGTGACGACGGCGTCCCAGACCTGGGTGGTCTTGCCCAGGTGGGTGGCGCGTGCCGTGCAGTCCACGGTGCCATCGCGTGTGGTGCCCAGGTGGTTGGATTTGAGCTCGATGGTGGTGAAGCCGCTGGCCCCCTCGGGCAGGTGGGCCATGCAGCCGCAACCCGCCGAGGTGTCGGCCAGGGTGACGATGCTGCCGGCGTGCAGGAAGCCGTTGGGCGCCATCAGGGTCGGGCCCACTGGCATTTCAGACCGCACCTCGCCTTGGCCGATGTGGGTGATGAGCAGGCCCAGGTGCCCGGGCAGGTGGGGTGCGGCCATCTGGTTGAACTGTTCCGGGGTTCGCATGGGCGGTCCTCGTGGGGTTGTGTTGAAATTAAATTGTATATGCAATTGTTGCAGCTACAATTGTCACATGTCCACCGTGTCCTCGCCGTCCGGCTGCACCAATTTCAAGCTGCGCCAGCTCACGCGCCGCGTGTCGCAGCACTACGACCACCACCTGGCCCTGGCCGGGCTCAAGACCACGCAGTATTCGCTGCTCAGCCACATCGCCAAGCTCGGGCCGTTGGCGCCGGGTGAACTGGCGCGGCGCATGGCGCTTGATGCCTCCACCCTGACGCGCAACCTGCAGCCCCTGGTGGCGGCCGGCTGGGTGGTGGTGGGCGAAGGCGTGAACGCGCGCAGCCGCCTGCTGACGCTGACCGAGGCGGGCCGCGAGGTACGGCAACTGGCGCAGCGGCACTGGAAAGCCGCACAGCTCGAACTCAACGACCTGCTGGGGCCGGCCACCGTGGCCGGGCTGCACGTCCTGCTCGACCAGGCACTGGCCGCTTTTGAACCGGAGACGTGCAATGAATGAATCCCCCCCGACAGCCCGCCTCTGGTGGCTGGTGCTGCTGGCCGCCGCCGGCACCTTTGCCCTGACCATGGGCACGCGCCAGACCATGGGCTTTTTCCTGTCGCCGCTGAACACGGCCACCGGGCTGGGCGTGGCCAGCATCAGCCTGGCCTTTGCCTTTGGCCAGCTCTGGTGGGGTCTGACCCAGCCCTTCGCCGGCGCCCTGGCCGCCCGCGGGGGCGCCGGACGGGTGCTGCTGGTGGGCGCGCTGCTGGTGGCGCTGGGCACCTTCCTCACGCCGCTCATGACCAGCACCGCCGGGCTCATTTTCGCCATCGGCGTGCTGGCGGCCGGCGGCGCGGGCATGGCCGGGCCCTCGGTGCTGATGGCCGCGACCGTGCGGCTGATGCCGGCTGAACGTCGCGGCATGGCGACTGGCGTGGTCAATGCCGGCGGGTCGTTTGGTCAATTCCTGATGGCGCCGGTGGCGGCCATGCTGACCGCCAGCCTGGGCTGGGCGCAGGCACTGCAGGTGCTGGGCCTGTTGGTGCTGCTGGCCTTGCCGGCGGCCTGGGTGCTGCGCGGGCCGGGTGCGGGGGCGGCGGTCGCATCGGCGCCGCTGCCGGTGCGTGAGGCCCTGGCGCGGGCGCGGCGCGAACCCGGTTTCTGGTTGTTGTCTGCGGGTTTTTTTGTCTGCGGATTTCACGTCGCCTTTTTGGCCACCCACCTGCCGGGCGTGGTTGCCGCGTGTGGGCTGCCCGCCGAGGTCGGTGCTTGGTCGCTGGCGGTGATCGGCCTGTTCAACATCGCCGGCAGTCTGGCCATGGGCTGGGCGGTGGGCCGCTGGCGAATGAAGTCGCTGCTCTCGCTGGTCTACGCCACGCGCGCGCTGACGGTGCTGGTGTTTGTGCTGGCGCCCAAGACCGAAGCCGTGGTGCTGGTGTTCGCCGCCGTCATGGGGCTGACCTTCTTGTCCACCGTGCCACCCACGGCCGGGCTGGTGGCCAAGTTCTTTGGCACCGGCAACATGGCCATGCTGTTCGGCCTGGTGATGCTGGCCCACCAGATGGGGGGCTTTCTGGGGGCCTGGCTGGGCGGGCAGGTGTTCCAGATGACCGGTGCCTACGACTGGGTCTGGTACGTGGACATCGTGCTGGCCGTGGCCGCCGCCCTGGTGCACCTGCCGATACGCGAGGCGCCGCTGCGCCGCCCTCAGACGGTGTAGTTCAGCGTCATGCGCCCGCCGTCGGCCACCACGATCTCGCCGGTCACGTAGCTGGCGGCGTCGCTGGCCAGCCAGCACACCACGTCGGCGATCTCGGCCGGCTCGCCCAGGCGCTTCATGGGTGTGCGGCTCATGATCTTCCGCTTGGCGTCTTCGCTGGTCAGCACGGCCTGCGCCGCCAGCTCGGTCGCGATGGTGCCGGGCGCCACCGCGTTCACCCGCACACCCTTGTCGGCCAGGGCCAGTGCCATCACGCGGGTGAGCTGGTTGATGCCGCCCTTGCTGACGTTGTAGCTGGCGATGGTCGGGATGGCGAGGGTGCCGTTGACCGAGCTCATGTTGACGATGCAGCCCCGCCCGGTGTCGGCCATGACCCGTGCCACGGCTTGCCCCATCAGGAAGGCGCCCTTGAGGTTGACGCGCAGCACGGCGTCGAAGTCGGCCTCGCTCACCTCCAGGAAATCTGCCGCCTTGAAGATGCCTGCGTTGTTGACCAGGATGTCGATCTGGCCGTGGGCTTGCAACACGGCGGCCACCGTGGCGTTCACCTGGCGGGCGTCGCCCACGTCGCAGTGGTGGTGGCACAGGCCGAGTTCGGCCGCCAGGGCCTGGCCGCGTGTGTCATCCACGTCGACGATGACGGGCCGGGCACCCTCGCGGTGCAGGCGGCGCACGCAGGCCTCGCCGATGCCCTGGGCGCCACCGGTGACGATGGCCACGCGGCCTTGCAGGCCAAAAGAAATCGCGGTGTTGTTCATGGTGTCAGGAAGTGGTTGGGGTGTCCGGCAGGCGTACGCGCAACACGGCGCGCACAAATCCGTGGTCGCTGCGGCTGCGGTCGCGGCCTTCGTGCAGGTGGTCGTTGAACACGTCCAGGCGCAGCACGTCGCCGATGCTGCGGCGCTGGCCGCCCACAAACTCCTCGCTCACCAGCACCTGGTCCAGCACCTCTGGAAAGCCCAGGTGGATGTGCGAGTAGGCGACGTCGCGGCGCAGCGCCGCGCCGACCTGCACGTCCCAGGCGTTGTAGAGCGCGGTGTCGCGCGCACCCTTGTCGTAGGCGGCGCTGGTGGTGGCGGCGATCAGCTGGGTGGTCACGCTGTGTGGGCCGTCGTTGAGGTCGCCCATGAGCACCAGCGGCGTTTGCGTGCGGTGCAGCAGCTCCACCACCTTGAGCCGCAGGGCCGTGGCCTCGGCGGCCCGCATCAGCAGCGAGCGCACGCTGGCCACGGCCGCCACGCGCGGGTCGTCCGGGTCTTCCAGCGGCCGGCCTTGGTCGTCCTGCAGGAACTTGGGTCGCTTGGACTTGAGGTGGGCGGTCAGCACGTGCACGCGCTGGCCGTGTTTCATGCGCAGGGTGGCCAGCAGTGGTGGACGTTCGAAACGGGCATGGCGGCCCAGGCCGGGGATCTCGATGGCGGCTTCGGCCGGGAAGTCCGTGACCGATTCGATGGTCTCCAATGGCAGCCGCGTCGCCAGCCCCACCCGTGGGGTGCCCTGGGCGCCATGCTGGCCGGGGCCGTTCTCGGCGCCGGGCACGCTGACCAGCTGGTAACGCAGGCCGCTGCGGGCGACGGCGCCGCGCAGGGCCACCTCGTCCCAGACCTCCTGCACCGCCAGCACGTCGGCGTTCAGGGCCTTGAAACGGTCGCCCAGCCAGTCAAGCTTGCGGCCGTGCTCGGCCTCGCTGTAGGGGTCCTGCCCGGCGTAGAAGGCGCGCCCTGGCTGGGCCAGGTTGAGCACGTTGCAGGTGGCCACCGTGAGGGTGGCCCAGCGTGGTGGACTGGCGCCGTTGGGGTCGTTGGGGTGCATGGCCGCAATGTAGCGCGACCGGCGCCTGGCCATGAAAAAAGCGCCCGAAGGCGCTTGCTTGTGATCAGCGGCGGGTCACTTGATGCGACCGAAGCTGGTGCGCAGCGGATCGATGCCACCACCACCGCCCTGACCGCCACCACCACCCGGGCGGCCACCGCCGGGGCGGCCGCCACCACCGGGTCGGCCACGGCCACGGCCGCGTTCGCCCAGCACGTCGATGCCGGTGCGCAGCGGATCGGGCTGGCCACCGTTGCCACCCCCGTGGCCGCGGGCTTCACCGGCATGGCGGCGCGGCGGCTGGCCGTCGCCACGTGGACCACGCGGCGGCTGGCCGTCAAAACGCGGGCCACGTGGGCCCTGGCCTTCGGGGCGCGGACCACGCGGGCCAGCATCGGCACGGCCGGGGCCGTCACCACGCGGGCCGTCGGAACGGGCACCCTGGGCGGGGCGGCCACGGCCACCGCCGTTGCCACCGCGGCCACCACCGGCGTTGCCGCCGTCAGCGGTCTTTTTCTCGCGCACACGCTGCAGCATCTCGGTGCGCGCGGCCTTGGCGGCAGCCGCCATCACCTCGCGGCTCGGCGGCTTGCCGGCGCCACCCCAGATGGTCTGGCGGCCCATGGCGATGGGTTCGGCGCGTTCGCCTTCCTCGGGCATGAACTCCTGGAAGATCTGTACCGGGATCTGCTGCTTGGTGAACTTCTCGATCGCCATCATGAAGCCTTCTTCGTCCAGGCTCACGAGGTTGACGGCTTCACCGCTGTTGCCCGCGCGGCCGGTGCGGCCGATGCGGTGCACGTAGTCTTCGCAGACATTGGGGATTTCGTAGTTGACGACGTGTGGCAGCTCGTCGATGTCGATGCCACGGGCGGCGATGTCGGTGGCCACCAGGGCGCGGATCTCGCCGCTCTTGAAGTCGGCCAGGGCCTGGGTGCGGGCACCCTGGCTCTTGTTGCCGTGCAGGGCCATGGCCTTGATGCCGTTCTTGGTCAGGAATTCGGCCACGTTGTTGGCGCCGAACTTGGTGCGGGTGAACACCAGCACCTGGCTCCAGTTGTGCTCGTTGATGATGTGGACCAGCAGGGCCTTTTTCTTGCCGCGGCCCACCGGGTGGATGACCTGGGTGATGCGCTGCACCGTGGTGTTGCGCGGGGTCACCTGGATGTGCTGTGGGTCTTTCAGCAGGTTGCTGGCCAGATCGCGGATCTCGTCGCTGAAGGTGGCCGAGAACAGCAGGCTCTGCTTGTCCTTGGGCACCAGGGCCAGGATCTTCTTCACGTCGTGGATGAAGCCCATGTCGAGCATGCGATCGGCTTCGTCCAGCACCAGCATCTGCACGGTGGACAGGTCCAGGAAGCCCTGCTGTTGCAGGTCGAGCAGGCGGCCGGGGGTGGCCACCAGGATGTCGACGCCACGTTTCATGGCGTTGATCTGCGGGTTCATGCCAACACCACCGAAGACCACGGTGGAGGTCAGCGAGAGGTTCTTGCCATAGGTGCGCACCGATTCCTCGACCTGGGCGGCGAGTTCGCGGGTGGGGGTCAGCACCAGGGCGCGGATGCCCACGCCGCCGAAGCGGTTCTTGGCGCGCGCGCCGGCCTGCAGCAGGTGCAGCAACGGCAGGGTGAAGGCAGCGGTCTTGCCGGTGCCGGTCTGGGCGCCGCCGAGCAGGTCGCGCCCGGCCAGCACGGCGGGAATCGCCTGGGCCTGGATGGGGGTGGGGGTCTCGTAGCCGTGCTCGCGCACCGCTTGTACGATGGCCGGAGCCAGATTCAGTTCGTCAAAGTTCATTTAAGAGGCGCCCGTCCAGGGCGCTGGGGGCATCGGCCACGGCCAAGCACCGGTGTGAGGTGCCTGTTCAGTCGGGGGCTGATGGATTCAGGGTGTGGCGTCAACACGCGCGCCGTGTGGCTGGTGTCGTGCGCCCCGGCAGGGTGCCGGTGCCGGTCCAACTGAGATGACCGACAATTGGTATTGTCTCACGAATACGCCAAGCAGGGGTCAGGACATGGTCAGCACCACATTGGGCTACGACAAACGCGAGGACCGCGTCTGGCTGTCGTTCGACGACGGCACGCCGCGCCTGTGGTTCACGCGCCGCCTGGTGTCGCATCTGCTGGGGCCCATGCTGCGGCCCTTCGAGGCGTCGGCGCCCGGTGGCCAGGGTGGGGCGGGCGCCGCCATCCGGGTGGCGCTGGAACACGAGCTGGCCATGAACGAGCCGCTGCCCGGCGAAGTGGCCCCGCCCATGAAGATGGGCCTGGAGGCTCCCGACGCATCGCCGGACGCCGACGACCAGCTGTGCACCGGGCTCAACGCCGCCTTCGACGCCGGCCAGTGCCGCATCAGCTTCCACACCCGCGAGGGCGAGCGTGTTCTGCAGATGGGCCGGGTGGGCATGCACCGCTGGCTGCGTGGCCTGCACCTGCTGGTCCGACATGCTGAATGGGAGTTGCTGGCGCCCGAATGGCTGACCCGCAGCTGCCTGCCCGAGGCGATGCGCAGCCTGGTGCAGGGCGCGGCGTCGCTGCCGCCTGACGCCAATCCCGGTCATTGAGGTGCGGCGAACGCCTCGCCTGCGATAATCCCAGGTTGTTTGCCGCGCGAGCGTGGCCCCTCATTTCCAGCGAAACCCATGGCTCAATACGTCTTTTCCATGAACCGGGTCGGCAAGATCGTGCCGCCCAAGCGTCAAATCCTGAAGGACATTTCCCTGTCCTTTTTCCCGGGCGCCAAGATCGGCGTGCTGGGTACCAACGGCTCGGGCAAGTCGACCTTGCTCAAGATCATGGCCGGCCTGGACAAGGAAATCGAGGGCGAAGCCATCCCCATGCCGGGCATCCGCATCGGCTACCTGCCGCAGGAGCCCCAGCTGGAGGCCGAGCAGACCGTGCGTGAGGCGGTCGAAAACAGCATGAGCGGCGTGCGCGCCGCGCAGAAACGCCTGGAAGAGGTCTACGCGGCCTATGCCGAGGAAGACGCCGACTTTGACGCCCTGGCGGCCGAGCAGGCACAGTTGGAGGCCATCATCGCCACCGCCGGCACCGACAGCGACCACCAACTGGAAATCGCCGCCGACGCGCTGCGCCTGCCGCCCTGGGAGGCCAAGATCGGCCTGCTCTCCGGCGGTGAAAAGCGCCGTGTGGCCTTGTGCTGCATGCTGCTGTCCAAGCCCGACATGCTGCTGCTCGACGAACCCACCAACCACCTGGACGCCGAATCGGTGGAGTGGCTGGAGCACTTCCTGCAGCGTTTCTCTGGCACCGTGGTCGCCATCACCCACGACCGCTACTTCCTGGACAACGCGGCCGAGTGGATTCTCGAACTCGACCGCGGCCACGGCATCCCCTACAAGGGCAACTACTCCACCTGGCTGGAACAGAAGGAAGCCCGCCTGGAGCAGGAGCAGCGCACCGAAGACGCCCGCACCAAGGCCCTGAAGCAGGAGCTGGAATGGGTGCGCAAGAACGCCAAGGGCCGCCAGGCCAAGAGCAAGGCGCGCCTGGCCCGCTTCGAAGAGTTGAGCGACGTCGAATACCAGCGGCGCAACGAGACCAACGAAATCTTCATTCCCGTGGCCGAGCGCCTGGGCAATGAGGTGATCGAGTTCAAGAACGTCTCCAAGAGCTTTGGCGACCGCGTGCTGATCGACAACCTCAGCTTCACGATTCCCGCCGGCGCCATCGTCGGCATCATCGGCCCCAACGGCGCCGGCAAGTCCACGCTGTTCAAGCTGGTCTCCGGCAAGGAGCAGCCCGACAGCGGCGAGGTCAAGATCGGCCAGACCGTGAAAATGGCCGTGGTCGACCAGAGCCGCGACGGCCTGGCCGGCGACAAGACCGTGTGGGAAGACATCTCCGGCGGCCTGGACATGATCACCGTGGGCAAGTTCCAGATGCCCAGCCGCGCCTACTGCGGCCGATTCAACTTCTCCGGCGGCGACCAGCAAAAACGCGTGGGCAGCCTCTCGGGCGGCGAGCGCGGGCGCCTGCACCTGGCCAAGACCCTGGCCGAAGGCGGCAACGTGCTGCTGCTGGACGAGCCCTCCAACGACCTCGACGTCGAAACCCTGCGCGCGCTCGAAGACGCACTGCTCGAATTCGCCGGCTGCGCGCTGGTCATCAGCCACGACCGCTGGTTCCTCGACCGCATCGCCACCCACATCCTGGCCGCCGAAGGCGACAGCCAGTGGGTCTTCTTCAATGGCAACTACCAGGAGTACGAAGCCGACAAGAAGAAGCGCCTGGGCGAAGAGGGCGCCAAGCCCAAGCGTTTCCGCTACAAGGCGTTGAAGTAAGCCCACCCCCGCGCCGGCCCGATGCCCGGGCCGTCACCCCTTCAAGGGGGCGATGCCTGTGGGCCGGCGGAGCCGGACCCACGGCATCCTTGGTTAAGACACTTTTCTCCGGATGTTTCGATGGAACTTAACGACGACACCGTGCTGGCCGACACGCGCCGCTGGATAGAGAAGGCGGTGATCGGGCTCAACCTGTGCCCGTTCGCCAAGGCGGTGTACGTCAAGAACCAGGTGCGCATCGTGGTCAGTCACGCGCGGCACCTGGACGCGTTCCTGGACGAACTGGACCGCGAACTCGACCTGCTGCGCGACACGCCCGCGGAGCAGGTGGACACCACCTTGCTGGTGCACCCGACATTGTTTCCTGACTTTGAAGTCTTCAACGATTTCCTGAACGTTGTCGACGACGTGGTGGCCGAGCATGAATTGGAAGGTGTGATACAGGTGGCGCCGTTTCACCCCGCCTTTCAGTTCGACGGCACGGCCCCGGACGACGTGACCAACTGCACCAACCGCTCGCCTTATCCCACCTTGCACCTGCTGCGCGAAGACAGCGTCGAGCGCGCCGTCGCCTCGGGTGATGATGTGGACACCATTGTCGAGCGCAACCAGCAGCGGCTGCTGGCGCTGGGCGCGCAGGGCTGGCGGGAATTGTTGCGACCCGAGCACTGAGCCATGGCCGGCGCGCAGCGCCGCAAAAACCCTTTTCGATGTGATAAACCAGATTTGGCATCTCGACGGCTGTGGGGTTAAAATTGCTAAAACGCTCAAAACTGATTTGAGCGTTGTTTCACTGTCGAGGTCCTTCCGTGAATACTTCAAGCCTGGTGCGGGCCGATGTGGCCTCTGCGTCCAACTACTACACCACCATCGAGGTGGCCAAGATGCTGGGCATGGCCGTGCGCTCGGTCCAGCTGATGGTGGACCGGGGTGACCTGCAGGCCTGGAAGACTCCGGGCGGCCACCGCCGGATTTCGCGCGAATCGCTGGAGCGTTGGCTGGCGGGCAGCCGCAGCGGCGGCCGGACCGACGCCGGTGTGGCGCCGGAAGGCGCGGCCACCGGGCGCGAAAGCCCGCGCCGCCTGCGCATGGGCCAACGCCCGCCCCGCCTGCTGCTGATCGAGGATTCGACCCATTTCCAGAACCTGGTCGCGCTGCTGCTCAAGCAGAAGTTCCCCGGGCTGGAGGTGCATGTGGCCAGCGACGGCATCACCGGGCTGGCCTCTTTTGGCCAGTTGCAGCCCGACCTGCTGGTGGTCGACATCATGCTGCCCGGCATCGATGGCGCCAACCTGATCACCGGCCTGCGTTCCCACGCCCTGTTCGGTCAGTGCAAGCTGATCGTGCTGACCGGCCTGGACGAAGCCCAGCGCGCGCCCTACGCGTTCGCGCTCGACCAGGTGCCGGTGGTGCACAAGCCACGCCTGGTGAACGACTTGCCGCCGCTGATCGAGCAATTGCTGGGCAACCGCATGTCGGCGGCGGTGCAGGAGCACCGCGTCGAAACCGCTTGAGTCCTGGCTTTCAGAAGCTGATGCCGCCCGGAAAGACCCACAGCAGGCCGGCCGTCATCACCAGGTAGCGCAGCAGCTTGCCCACGGCCATGTAGGCCAGGCAAGGCCAGAACGGCAGCTTGAGCCAGCCGGCCACCGCACACAACGGGTCCCCCACGGCAGGCAACCAGCTCAGCAGGCAGGCCTTGGGGCCAAAACGTTGCAGCCACCGCAGTGCCTTGGCCTCGGTGTTCTGACCGCGTGCGCGGTCCACCGCGTGGTGGGCGCCGTAACCCATGGCCCAGCTGATGGCTCCGCCCAGGGTGTTGCCCGCGGTGGCCACCAGCACCGCCGGCCAGAACAGCTCGGGGTTGAGCTTGACCAGGCCGAACACCACCGGCTCCGAGCCCATGGGCAGCAGGGTGGCCGAGATCAGGGCCACCACAAACACCGTGCTGAGCCCGTATTGGGGCAGACTGAGGGCGGCCAGCAGGCCGTGCAACCACGCTTCCATGTGACCCAGTATAGGCAGCCGCCAGGCGTCGGCGTGGTGCGCGGGATTTCAGCCGTTGAAACGCCGATTGGCTACAATCGGTGCACAAATTTTCAGCAAACAACCCTGGCTGCCGTCCGCGTCAGGGTTGTTTTTTTCGTCCATGCAGATCGGCCCCTACGTCTTGCCCAACCGCTTGTTTGTCGCCCCCATGGCCGGGGTGACGGACCGGCCGTTCCGCCGCCTGTGCAAGCAACTCGGGGCGGGCTATGCGGTGAGCGAAATGGTGACCTCGCGGCCGGACCTGCAGAACAGTCTCAAGACCTCGCGCCGCGCCAACCACGCCGGCGAGCAGGCGCCGATCGCGGTGCAGATCGCAGGCACCGACGCCGAGATGATGGCCGACGCGGCCCGCTACAACCTGGACCGCGGCGCCCAGATCATCGACATCAACATGGGCTGTCCGGCCAAGAAGGTCTGCAACAAGTGGGCCGGCTCGGCCCTGATGCAGGACGAGACCCTGGCGCTGCAGATCGTCGAGGCCGTGGTGGCCGCCTGCGCGCCACATGGCGTGCCGGTCACGCTCAAGATGCGCACCGGCTGGTGCCAGTCGCACAAGAACGCCCCATTGCTGGCGCGTGCCGCCGAATCGGCGGGCATCGCCATGTTGACCGTGCATGGGCGCACGCGCGAGCAAGGCTACAAGGGCGAGGCGGAGCACGACACCGTGGCCCGCATCAAGAGTGTGTTGTCGATTCCGGTGGTGGCCAATGGCGACATCGACAGCCCCGAGGCTGCGCAGCGTGTGCTGGCGTGCACCGGCGCCGACGCCATCATGATCGGCCGCGCGGCCCAGGGCCGGCCCTGGCTGTTCCGCGAGATCGCCCACTTCCTGGCCACCGGCGAGCACCTGCCGCCTCCCACCGCTGACGAGCTGCGGACCTGGCTGCTGGAACACCTCGAAGACCACTACGCCCTCTACGGCGAATTCACCGGCGTGCGCACCGCACGCAAGCACCTCGGCTGGTACGCGCGCGCCCTGCCTGGCGGCGCGGCGGCCACGGCGGCGTTCCGCGAACGCATCAACGCCATTGAAAGCTGCGACGCGCAGCTGCGCTGCGTGCGCGACTACTTTGCCCAACAACAAGAATGGAAACTGGCGGCATGAGCTCCAAACCGAACAACTTGCAGGACTGCGTTCGCGACAGCGTGGCCGCCTTCTTCAACGATCTCGATGGCACCGAGCCGGCCAACCTCTACGACATGCTGCTGCAGGCAGTGGAAAAACCGCTGCTCGAAGTGGTGATGCTCCAGGCCCAGCACAACCAGTCGCGCGCGGCCCAGTGGCTGGGCCTGAACCGCAACACCCTGCGCAAGAAGCTGGTCGAGCACCAGCTGATCGAACGCGGCTGACCCGTTTTTTATTTCTCCACGAGCCCTCCCCATGAAAGCACTGATCTCGGTCTCCGACAAAACCGGCGTTCTTGAATTCGCCCAAGGCCTGCACGCGCTGGGCGTGTCGCTTCTGTCCACCGGCGGCACCGCCAAGCTGCTGGTCGACGCCGGCCTGCCGGTGACCGAGGTGGCCGACCACACCGGCTTCCCCGAGATGCTGGACGGCCGCGTCAAGACCCTGCACCCCAAGGTGCACGGTGGCCTGCTGGCCCGGCGCGACCTGCCGGCCCACATGGCCTCGCTCAAGGAACACGGCATTGACACCATCGACCTGCTGGTGGTCAACCTCTACCCCTTCGAGGCCACCGTGGCCAAGCCCGGTTGCACGCTGGAGGACGCGATCGAGAACATCGACATCGGCGGCCCGGCGATGGTGCGCAGCGCCGCCAAGAACTGGCAGGATGTGGCGGTTCTGACCGATGCCTCGCAGTACGCCGGTGTGCTGGCCGAGTTGAAGGCTGGCGCCATCAGCAAGAAGACCAAGTTTGCGCTCTCGGTGGCCGCGTTCAACCGCATCGCCAACTACGACGCCGCCATCAGCAACTACCTGTCGGCCATCAACGAGGACGGCAGCCACGCCGCCTTCTCGGCCCAGGCCAACAGCAACATGGTCAAGCTGCAGGACCTGCGCTACGGCGAGAACCCGCACCAGGCCGCCGCCTTCTACCGCGACCTCTACCCCGCGCCCGGCTCGCTGGTCAGCGCAAAGCAGCTGCAGGGAAAGGAACTCAGCTACAACAACATCGCCGACGCCGACGCTGCCTGGGAATGTGTCAAGAGCTTCGACGTGCCGGCCTGTGTCATCGTCAAACACGCCAACCCCTGTGGCGTGGCCATCGCCGCCAACAGCGCCGAGGCCTACGCCAAGGCCTTCCAGACCGACCCCACCAGCGCTTTTGGCGGCATCATCGCCTTCAACACGCCGGTGGACGGCGCCACCGCACAGGCGGTGAGCAAGCAGTTCGTCGAGGTGTTGATGGCTCCGGCCTTCACGCCCGAGGCCCTGGCCGTGTTCCAGTCCAAGGCCAACGTGCGCGTGCTCGAAATCTCGTTGGCCGGCGTCAAGCGCGACGGCAAGACCGCGTGGGAACGCGGTCAGAACTCGCACGACGTCAAGCGCGTGGGTTCGGGCCTGCTGATCCAGACCGCCGACAACCACGAACTGCAGCGCAGCGACCTCAAGGTGGTGACGAAGCTGGCACCCACCGAGCAGCAGCTCGATGACCTGCTGTTCGCCTGGAAGGTGGCCAAGTTCGTCAAGAGCAACGCCATCGTGTTCTGCAAGGACGGCATGACCATGGGCGTGGGCGCTGGCCAGATGAGCCGCCTCGACTCGGCCCGCATCGCCAGCATCAAGGCCGGCCACGCCAACCTGTCCCTGGCTGGCACCGCCGTCGCCAGCGATGCCTTCTTCCCGTTCCGCGACGGGCTGGACGTGGTGGTCGATGCCGGCGCCACCTGTGTGGTGCAGCCGGGTGGCTCGATGCGCGACCAGGAGGTCATCGACGCCGCCAACGAGCGTGGCGTGGCGATGGTGTTCTCGGGCGTGCGGCACTTCCGGCACTGATTGCCCGGTTGTTTTTGCTCGGCGCGTCGGGTGCTCCCTCGCGCCCGAGGACACGCGGTGCCTGGCTCCGCGGCTGTCCCCCAGCGGCTTCGCCGCTTCCTCCTTTATGCCGCTGCGCCAGGCACCGCATGCCCTCGGGCATCCACCATGTGGGCATGCCCGTGGTGGTGTGCCCACATCGTTGCAGATCGGGGTGGCTGGGTGTCCTGTGCAGCGGCATAAAGGGGGAGCCGGCGCAGCCGGCGGAGGACAGCCGCGGAACAGGGCACCCGGTCGCCCCGATTCGCCAAGGCCTCAATGAAGCCCCTCAGCGCCCGAACAAAAACACGGCAGGCCCGTCCAGCGGAAGCGTCGGGACAGCGCGGCGCCAATCACTCACCAGCGCGCTGTGTTGTGCCGCCGATGGCAAGGTGATGTTGCAGGCCACCGCCAAGCGTGTGTGCGTGTGCAGACTCTGCACCAGCGACTTGAGCAGGGCGGTGTTGCGGTAGGGCGTCTCGATCGCGATCTGGGTCTGCCCGGTCTTGAGCGCCACCGCTTCCAGCTCCCGTATCCGCTGCGTGCGTTCGCCAGGCTCCTGCGGCAGGTAGCCCACAAAGGCGAAGTGCTGGCCGTTGAGCCCACTGCCCGCCAGCGCGAGCATCAGTGACAAAGGACCGACCAAGGGCACCACACGCAGTCCCAGCTCGTGCGCGGCCCGCACCACCGAGCCACCGGGGTCGGCAACCGCCGGCATGCCGGCCTCGCTCACCAGACCGATGTCGTGGCCCTGCAGCGCTGCGGTCAGCAGCGGCCTGGCGTCAAACCCGCCCGGGCCGTGGTCGCCTTTTTTGTGCACCTCGCGCGGCAGTTCGGTGATCTGCTGCGATTGCAGGGGCGCCGCCAGCGGCGCCACCTCACCCACCCGCTTGAGAAAGGCGCGGGTGCTCTTGGCGTTTTCGGTGATCCAGTGTGTCAGCCCCGCAGCCACGGTCACGGTGTGGGTCGGCAGCACCTGGGGCAGCGGTGTGGCTTGCGACGTGTCGCAGCCAAAGTCCAGCGGCGTCGGCACCAGGTAGAGCGTGCCCTTGGGTGATGAGGTGCTCACAGCAGCTGCACCCCGGCGGCGCGCAGCAGGCGGCAGGTGCGTATCAGCGGCAGGCCCACCAGGGCGGTCGGGTCGTCGTTGTCGATGCGCTCCAGCAGCGCGATGCCCAGGCCCTCGCTCTTGGCGCTGCCGGCGCAGTCGTAGGGTTGCTCGGCGCGCAGGTAACGTTCGATCTCGTCGTCGCCCAGATCGCGGAACACCACCCGCACGGCGGCCAGGTCGGCCTGCTCGAAGCCGGTGGCCAGGCACACGACGGCCAGCGCGGTCTGGAACACCACGGTCTGTCCGCGCATGGCGCGCAGTTGCGCCACCGCGCGTTCGTGGGTGCCGGGTTTGCCCAGCGGCGTGCCGGCCAGGTCGGCGACCTGATCGCTGCCGATCACCACCGCCTGCGGAAACCGCCGCGCCACGTCGCGCGCCTTGGCCAGGGCCAGGCGGCGTGCCAGGGCCTCGGGGGCTTCGCCTGGCTGGGGGGTTTCGTCCACGTCGGGCGCGGCCTGCTCGAACGGAAGCCGCAGGCGGCCCATCAGCTCGGCGCGGTAGCGCGAGGTCGACCCCAGGATCACCGGCCGGCTCACGCGGGGTCCCTCACGTCGGCCACCACCTTGGCGCCGAAGTCGGGCCGTTCCAGGTAGGCCAGCACACGCGCGGCGGCGGCCTCGGGACTGGTCAGCTGGCCCTTGTCCTTCATGCCAATGAAGTTGCCGATGTCTGGAAAGGCGGCCGGGTCGCCGCCGCGCAGTTGCACCTGCATGTCGGTGTCGATCACACCGGGCGCCAGCGACACGACGCGCACGCCCTGCGGGTGCTGCGCTTCCTCCAGCGCCACACACTGGCTGAACTGGTCCATGCCGGCCTTGGCCGTGCAGTAGGCCGTCTGCGAGGCCATGGCGCGGCGGCCCAGGCCGGACGAGATGTTGAGCAACTTGCGCGGCCCGCTCCAGCCCTGTTGCACCCAACGGCCGGTCACGCGCAGGAACACGCTGCTCAGCGCCAGCGGCGCTTCCAGGCCCACACGCAGGGCGTTGGCCAGGTCGGTGGCGGCGATGCTGCCCAGCGGGCCGATGTGGGGAACCACCCCGGCGTTGTTGATGAGTGTGGCGCTGTCCAGCTCGGCCGCGTGCAGGCTGCCCAGCCAGCGTTCCAGCCGCTCGGCGGCCTCCTGGCTGTCGGCCAGGTCCTGCGACCACTGCTCCAGGTGGGCTCCCCGGGTTTGCGCCAAGACCGCAAGTTCGTCGTTGGTGCGACGCGAAATGCACAGGAGGATGCGGCCCGGCGTGAGCAGCTGGCGGGCCATCGCCAGGCCCATGCCACGCGAGGCGCCGGTCAGGATGGTGAGGTGGGGAGGGGTGGGCAGGTTCATGCCTGCCATTGTGCCAATGGATGGGGGCCGCGGATCGTGCCGGAGGCGATGCCTGTGCCGACGCCATGGACCCTCTGCGGCCACCCGGCCAGCGCCATGCTGATGTGCGCGGCGCCGGCCATGAATAGGTCCTCCCTGCCTTCTTTTGGGCTGGTTGGGGCATGACCCCACCAGTGACGCCAAGCTTATGTGCCTTGATTGTTAATTTCCAGTGGGCAATCCTAAACAATTGTCAGGATTTCTTGAGAAACGCCCGGCGGCACAATCGGTGCATGTGGATCGACAGCCATTGCCATCTCGACGCCCCGGAGTTCGGTGAGGCGTCCGCGCCGGTGACGGATCTGAGGGCGCGCGCGCGCGCGCAGGGCGTGCGGCTGTGTGTGTTGCCCGCGGTGGCGGTGGCCCACTTCGATGGCATACGCCAACTCGCCCACCAGACGGGCGACGCGTATGCACTGGGCATCCACCCGCTGTACGTGCCCCAGGCCGACGACGGCGATCTCGCTCGGCTGGACGACGCCCTGACACGCTGGCATGGCGATCCCCGCCTGGTGGCGGTGGGCGAGATCGGCCTGGATTTTTTCGTGCCCGCGCTGTGCACCCCCGGGATGCGCGAGCGCCAGACCCTTTTCTACCGCGAGCAGCTGCGCCTGGCCCGCCGCCATGGCCTGCCGGTGATCCTGCATGTGCGGCGCTCGGCCGACGCCTTGCTCAAGCACCTGCGCCAGATCGACGTGGCCGGCGGCATCGCCCACGCCTTCAACGGCAGCGAGGTGCAGGCCCAGGCCTTCGTGGCGCGCGGCTTCAAGCTCGGCTTTGGCGGCGCGCTCACTTTCGACACCGCGCGCCAGCTGCGCCGCCTGGCCACCGGCCTACCGCTGGACGCGCTGGTGCTGGAGACAGACGCGCCCGACATGCCGCCGCAGTGGCTCTACACCCCCGCCGCGCGCCGCGCCGCCGGCGAGCCCCAGGGGCTCAACACGCCGGCCGAGCTGCCGCGCATCGGTGGCGTGCTGGCGCAGCTGCGTGGCATCGACACCCAAGTGCTGGCCGAGGCCACCACGGCCAACGCCGTCCAGGCCCTGCCGCGCCTGGCGCCGCTGTTGGACGGGGCACACTGACATGCAACAAGGCTTGCCGCCCGTGCTGGA
Organism: Hydrogenophaga sp. OTU3427; assembly: GCF_038440225.1. Taxonomy (NCBI): domain Bacteria; kingdom Pseudomonadati; phylum Pseudomonadota; class Betaproteobacteria; order Burkholderiales; family Comamonadaceae; genus Hydrogenophaga; species Hydrogenophaga sp. OTU3427. Next base: position 38,050 of record NZ_JASATI010000003.1, read on the forward strand.
CACCCACACCCGCCTGCTGGTGCTGGGCAGTTTTCCGGGTCGGCGCTCACTTGAAACACAACGCTACTACGGCCATCCGCAGAACCATTTCTGGAAGATACTTGCCGCCATCTGGCAACTGCCCCTGACCGACATGCCTTACGCCGAACGAATTGAAACCCTGCACGCGCGTGGCCTTGGCCTGTGGGACGTGTACGCCGCCTGCGAGCGCGAGGGCAGCCTCGACAGCGCCATCCGCCACGCCCAGCCCAACGACCTCAGTGGCCTGCGCCGCCTGTGCCCGCGGCTGCAGGCGGTGGCGCACAACGGCGGTGAGAGTTTCCGCCACGCGCGCCACACCCAGGCGCTGGGCCTGCCGGTCTACCGCCTGCCCTCCACCAGTCCGGCCAACGCCAGCTGGTCGTTCGAGCGCAAGCTGGCGGCCTGGCGCGAGGTCTTGTTGCAACACGCGGTGGGGGTCTGATGGCGGCCATGGAACTTCCCGAGGTGAACTTCTCGGAATACGGCGACGTGCGCTACCTGCACCTGGGCACCGAGTGGGTGCAGGGGTCGATGTGGATAGACGCGCCATTTGACATCGAGCTCGACTACGTGCAGCGCATGATGGCGTGGCTGCTGTTCGTCGAGCCCGACAGCGTGGGCAAACGCCAGGCCATGCAGCTGGGCCTGGGCGCTGCCACGCTGACCAAGTTCTGCTTCAAGAAGCTGCGCATGAAGACCACGGCCGTCGAGCTCAACCCGCAGGTGCTGGCGGCCTGCCGCACCTGGTTCAAGCTGCCGCCCGACAGTGCCCGCCTGCAGGTGCTGCTGGCCGACGCCGGCCAGGAAATCCAGCGCGACGCACACCGCGGCACGGTGGACGCGCTGCAGGTGGATCTCTACGACCACGAGGCCGCCGCGCCCGTGCTCGACGACGAGGACTTCTACCGCCACTGCCGCCAACTGCTGACCGACGAAGGCGCCATGACCGTCAACCTGTTTGGCCGCGACGCCAGCTACGACGTCTCGCTGGGGCGCATCTGCGCGGCCTTTGGCGACGAGGCGGTCTGGGCTTTCAAGCCCACGCGCGAGGGCAACACCGTGGTGCTGGCGCAGCGCACGCCGCAGCGCCCGACCCGCATGGCCCTGCTGGCCCGGGCCGAAGCCGTGCAGGCGCGCTGGGGCCTGCCGGCGGTCAAGTGGCTCAAGCTGTTCAAGCCCGTGGCTTGAACGCCCAGCGGATTCCGGCCGTGATCAAGAACCGTCGCGATTTTGTGGCCGGCCTGTTGTTCGCCTTGTTGGGCGTGGCCTACGCCTGGGCCGCCAGCCTGCACGAGATCGGCAGCCCCAACGACATGGGTGCCGGCTTCTTCCCGCTGGTGCTCGCCGCCCTGCTGCTGCTGCTCGGGGGCTGGCTGGTGTTCAAGTCGCTGACGCTGGAAGCCGTGGGCGGCGGCGCGCTCGGTGACATGGCCTGGGGCCCGCTGCTGGGGGTGCTGCTGGCACTGGCCTTGCTGGGGGCCTGGGCCTGGTTCACACAGGGCGCCTGACGCCCGCGCCCGGACCATGGACTTCGTGCTGTTCGACAACCTCTCGCTGGGCCTGGCCGCGGCCTGGCAGGGGCCACACCTGGCGCTGCTGGGCCTGGGCTGTGTCATCGGCCTGCTGACCGGCGCCTTGCCCGGCCTGGGACCAGTGGGGGCGATGGCCCTGTTGCTGCCCTTCACCGGCGGGGTCTCGCCCCTGGGCGCCTTGATGCTGATGGCCGCCATCTACTACGGCGCCCAGTACAGTGGCGCGGCCACCGCCGTCTGGACCAACGTGCCGGGCGAGTCGTCCGCCGCCATGACCTGTGCCGACGGCCACCCGATGGCGCTGGCCGGCCGGGGCCGGCAGGCCTTGCACTACGCCGTGCTGGCGTCTTTCGTGGCGGGTTGCTGCGGCGTCCTGCTGCTGGCGCTCGCCTCGCCCATGCTGGTGGTGTGGAGCTTTCGCTTCGGCCCGGTCGAATACGTGGCCCTGTTGCTGGTGGCCCTGGTGGGCGCGGCGGTGCTGGCCAGCGGTGGGCTGGTGCGTGCGCTGGCCATGGTGCTGCTGGGCATGCTGATGGGCCTGTCCGGCACCGACAGCCACACCGGCGCCGTGCGTTTTGTGGGGGACTGGCCGCAGTGGCGCGACGGACTGGGTTTTGCGCCCCTGGTGCTGGGGTTGCTGGCGGTGGCGCCGCTGGTGTCACACCTGTTGCCGGCCGCCGCCACGCCGGCCGAGGTCCCGGCGCCGGAGCAGGCCGCCTGGCCCAGCCGGGCCGACTGGCGCGCCGCATCGCCGGCCTTGTGGCGTGGCACCGGCGTGGGCCTGCTGTTGGGCGCGTTTCCGGGTGGTGGGGCCTTGTTGTCGTCGTGGGTGGCCTACGCGCTGGAACGCCAGGTGTCGCAGCACCTCACACCGACCCTGGGGCAGGGCCAGCCGCGCGGCGTGCTCGCACCCGAGGCCGCCAGCAGCGCCGGCGCCCAGACCGCCTTCCTGCCGACGTTGGCGCTGGGCCTGCCCGCCAATGGCGTCATGGCCGTGCTGCTGGGCGTGCTGGCGGTGCACCACATCGAGCCAGGCCCGCAGCTCATGGGGGTGTTCCCCGACCTGTTCTGGGGCCTGGTGGTGGCCATGTGGCTGGGCAACCTGCTGCTGCTGGCGATGTCGCTGGCGCTGGTGCCTTGCTGGCGGCCGCTGCTGGCGTGGCGGGGGCTGCGCTGGGTGCCGGTGCTGCTGCTGCTGGCCGGCATGGCCTGGTACGCCCGCCAGGCAGGGGCCTGGGCGGTCTGGACGGTGGCGGCCTTCGGCCTGCTGGGTCACCTGCTGCAGCGTTTGCGCTGCGAACCCTCGCTGCTGGTGCTGGGCTTTGTACTGGGGCCGTGGATAGAGTCCCACCTGCGGCGCGCGCTGCTGCTGTCCCGCGGCGACTGGAGCGTGTTCCTCACCCGCCCGGTGTCGGCGGTGCTGCTGTCGGTCGCGGCCCTGCTGTTGCTGGTGGTGCTGCTGCCCAGACGGCGCTGAGCCGCTTCAGATCCGGTGCGCCACCGTGGTCATGACCTTGGCCGCCAGCTTCATCACGCCCTTGACCGGCAAGGGCAGTTCCACGGCGCCGGCCTGCTGGGCCTCGCGCGCGTGGCGCACTTCGTCGTCCTTCATCTGCGCGACGATGGCGCGCGAGGCATGGTCCTGCGGCGGCAGGCGGTCCATGTGGCCGGCCAGGTGGGCCTCGACCTGGCGCTCGGTCTCGACCACGAAGCCCAGGCTCACGCGCTCGCCCATGCGCCCGGCCAGCAGGCCGATGCCGAAGGCGCCGGCGTACCACAGCGGGTTGAGCAGCGAGGTGTGGGTGCCCAGCTCGTCGATGCGGGCCTTGGTCCAGGCCAGGTGGTCGGTTTCGTCCTGGCCGGCTGCCTCGAAGTGCCGGGCCAGCCGTTCGTTGGCGGCGGCGTCGCCCGGGGCCAGCCGCGCCGACAGCGCCTGCGCCGTGTAGAGCGCCTGGGCGCAGACTTCGCCCACGTGGTTGACCCGCATCAGCGCGCCGGCCAGGGCCTTGTCCGGGCCTTCGAGTTCGGGTGTATGGGCCTCCGGCACGGTGGGGCAGGGGCGGGCCGCGCGGTGCGGCGCAAACAGGGTGCGCAGCGCCGAGTCGGCGGCCGTGAGGCCGGCGTCAACGAGGTTCATGCGAGGGCTCCGTGGGCTGGGTGGGTGCGGTGCCGCGCTGCAGCTTTTTGCGCACCACGTGGATGTGTTGCCGCAAAGTGTAAAGCTCGTCGGTGTAGGACAGCGGCAGCACGATTTTTTCCGCGTGCTGCTCGAGCGTGTCGAGTTCGTCCAGCAGCGCCGCGTGCTCGCCCGGCCGGGTGTCGGCGCGCTGCTCGATGTCGCGCAGCTGCGCGTACCAGACGAACACGCGGCGGCGGATGCGGAAGCTGTAGAGCGGCGGGATCACGCGCGACAGGGGCAAGGCCAGCGCCAGGATCAGGCCCAGGCTCAGCCACATGCGCTCGATCAGGTTGGCCAGCCAGAAGGGCAGGTAGCGCTGCAGCAGCGGCGGGCCGTTGACGATGGCGCGTTCGGCCTCGCGCGCCACCGGCACCTCGCCATGGGCCAGGTTGGGGTACTCGCGGGCGCGGTTGAACCAGCCGGGCGGGCTGTGCAGCTCGATCGCGGCCTGCGCCACCAGCTGCAGCAAGGCCGGGTGGGTGTCGGCACGCGCCAGCAGGCTCGTGGTGGAGGCCACCAGCGGCACGTCCCGCGGGGGCAGGCGGCGCGCCAGATCGACCACGCCCTGCGGCAGCAGCACTGGCGTGAGGAAGGCCAGCCGCCGGGCGTAGGCCTGCGCCTGTGGGAAGGGCATCAGCCGCACGCCCGGCGTCTGCAGCAGCATCTGCACCATGACCGCTTCGGGGGCGGAGGCGAACACCAGCGCGTCGAGCTCGCCGTTGAGGAAGGCCACCGTGGCGGGGGTCTGTTCCAGCCGGCTCAGGCGCAGCTCGCCCGGGCGGATGTGGTTGGCGTCCAGCAGCCGGCCGAACAGCTCGGGCACGCCGCTGCCCGCCGTGCCCACGTTGACGCGCCAGCCCTTGAGCTCGCTCAGCGCGGTGACAGGCAGCTGTTGCAGGCGGCGCGCCGTGTCCTCGCGGTAGAACAGCCACAGCGGCTCGACGAACAGGCTGCCCAGGCTGACCAGTTCGGCCTGATCGTCGGCATTGACGCCGCCGCTGCCGCCCTGCACGAAGCCGATGTCGACCTCGCCCTCGCGCAGCAGTGCGAGGTTGTGCGCCGCACCTTCGCTGGCACGCAGCTCCACCTGGATGCCATGGCGGGCCAGCGCCTTGGCATAAGCCTGGCCAAAGCTGTCGTAGGCGCTCTGGCCCGGTCCGGTGGCCAGCACCACCCGCTTGGGCGGGTTGGGCTGCAGCCAGGCGTAGGCGGCCACGAGCAGGCCGAGCATGACCAGCACCAAGGGGCCGGCCGAAACAAGCATCTCGCGCAGCGAGACCAGGGTGTAGCGCAGGGAACGTGTCACGCCGCCGACCTTAGCATGGCCGGCGTTGCACAATTGCGCCATGTCTTCCAGCTACCTCAACCTCGTCTTCAGCCGCGCCTGCGACGGCGACCACGCCGCCCTGCAGCGCTGGTACAACGACCACATCGGCATCCTGTGGCAATGCGACACGCTGCAGCGCGCCACGTTGTACCGGCGCGACGCGGACCTGCCGCACGAGGCCGACTACATCTGTTGTTACGCCTTTCCCGACGAGGCCGGTTTCCTGCACTACGAACACGGCGACGCGCGCGAGGCCGCACGGGTGGTCATCGTCAATGGATGGGGGCGCGACGGCGTGGCCATCACCGCACGGCGGCAGTTCCGCCGCGCGTGGTCGCAAACGCGGCGCGCGCAGCCGGCACCGCTGCAGACGGTGCTGGCGCTGCGGCTGGGTGCCGGGGCATGGCCCGAGGTCTCGCGCTGGCTGCTGGACCGCCTGCACGGCCTGCTGGCCAGCGGCGCGGCCCATTCGGCCACGCTGATGCGCGCGGTGGAGGCCGACGACGGCGGCGGCGAGCTGCTGCTGTGGCTGGGGTCGGACGCGCCCTTGCCAGACGCCCATGCCTGGCTGGACAGCGCCGCGCCCGGGGCCTGGGGCCAGCCGCCCGCCTCGGTGGAGCGGCTGTGGACCTGGCGCGGCCGCCAGGTCAGCGACTGGGTGCGTTGACCGGCTCCAGGCTCAGCACGGTGTAGTTGCCGCCCAGCTTGTCGGCGGTGAAGCGGACCTTGTCACCGGGCTTGACCTGGCCCAGCAGGGCCGGATCCGACACCTGGAACACCATGGTCATGGGCGGCATGTCCAGGTTCTGGATGTCGCCGTGTTTGAGCGTGACGGTCTTGGCGCGGGTGTCCACGCGCCGCACTTCGCCTTCGGCGGTGGGCAGGGCGGTCTGGGCCAGGGCGGCACCGGCCAGGCAGAGGCTGGCCAGCAGGGTGGGGGTGCGCAGTCGGGTGATGATCATGTTGAGGACTCCTTGGGGTATCGGTTTTCCACCGCGCCGGGGCGCGAACCGCGATGCATGAACCTGCCGAACCGGGGGACGCCGCCGGGCCGGTTTTGCCGGACGGCTGGTGTCGCCCCCTTGAGGGGATGCGGCCACGCGAAGCGGGCAAGCGAGGGGTGGGTTGTCAGCCTCTGTGGCTCTGGAAGACGGTGGCGCGGCCGTCGCGCTGTACCAGCAGCACGTCGTAGGGATCGCGCCGACCTTTGTATTCGGGACCGTCCATGCCCGGCGAGCCAATCGGCATGCCGGGCACGGCCAGGCCCAGGGCGTTGGGCTTCTCGCGCAGCAGGCGCAGGATGTCGCGCGCCGGCACGTGGCCTTCGATCGCATAACCGCCGATCCGCGCCGTGTGGCAGCTGCCCAGCGTGTCGGGCATGCCCAGGTGCTTGCGTGCCGCGACGTTGCCGGTGTCGATGACCTGCACCAGAAAACCGCTGGCCTGCAGGTGTTTGACCCAGTCGCCGCAGCAGCCGCAGCTGGGGTCTTTCCAGACCTGCAACAGCGGCGGCTTTTCCGTGGTGGCGGACTGGGCGATGGCGGCGGTGGAGGCCCCGGCCAGGGTGGCGAGGGCGGCGCTCAGGAGTTGTCGGCGTTTCATGGTTTGTCCTTGTTGGCGGGGCGCACCCGCACGGTGCCCACCATGCCGGCCTGGTAGTGGCCGGCGATCAGGCAGGCGAACTGGAATTCACCGGGGCGGTTGAAGGTCCAGACGATGCCGCCCCGCTGACCGGGGTCGACGTGGGCCATGTAGGGCTCGTCGTGCTGCATGTTGGGAAATTTCACCATCATCGCGGCGTGGGCGTCCAGCTCGGCCGGCGTGCCAATGACCAGCTCGTGCAGCAGCTTGCCGCGGTTGCGGATGGCCAAGCGCACGGTCTCGCCTTCGCGCACGTCGATGACGTCGGGCTTGAAGCGCATGTCGTCGCCCATGGCGATGGTGATGGTGCGGCGGACCTGCTTGGCGTCGCCGGCGATGCCCCAGTCCTTCTGCTCCTTGATGACCGGCGCGGGCGCGCCGCCGTGCATCTTGGGGCCATGGGCCAGGGCGGGTGCCGCCATCAGCGACAGCGTCAGGGCCAGTGCGAGGGAATGGCGTGTGTGTCGGTGTGTCATGTGGGATATCCCGGGTGCGTGACTCAATGGTGTGCGTGGCCGCCGGCGCCCGGCTTGCGCACGTTGACCGTGGTGCTGGGTGTGGATGCCGCTGGCGCGGGGGTGGTTCCCGGAGCGGCCTGCGGCGCGCTGGGCAGGCTGCCGGTCCACTCATAGGCCTGGGTGTTGGGCGGCTGTTTGAACCAGCCCGGGTCGGTGTAATCGCCGGGTTTCTGGTCGCGCCGCACCTTGAGGGTGCTGAACATGCCGCCCATCTCGATCGGGCCGTAGGGGCCCTGGCCGGTCATCATGGGCAGGGTGTTGTCGGGCAGTTCCATCAACATCTCGCCCATGTCGGCCATGCCGCGTTCGCCCATCACCATGTACTCGGGCGCGGCGCGCTGCAGCGGCCGCACCAGGCCCTGGTGGTTGACGCCGATCAGGGTGGGCACGCCGTGGCCCATGGCGTTCATGGTGTGGTGGCTCTTGTGGCAGTGGAAGGCCCAGTCGCCTTCCTCGTCGGCGATGAACTCCAGTTGCCGCATCTGGCCCACGGCGATGTCGGTCGTCACCTCGGGCCAGCGGCTGCCCGCGGGCGTGGGGCCGCCGTCGGTGCCGGTCACCTCGAACTCGTGGCCATGCACGTGGATGGGGTGGTTGGTCATGGTCAGGTTGCCCACGCGGATGCGCACGCGGTCGCCCAGGCGCACATTGAGCGTGTCGATGCCGGGGAAGGCGCGGCTGTTCCAGGTCCAGAGGTTGAAGTCCAGCATGGTGTTGACCTGGGGCACGCTGCTGCCGGGCTCGATGTCGTAGGCGTTGAGCAGGAAGCAGAAGTCGCGCTGCACCTCGCTGATCAGCGGGTGTTTCGCCTTCGGGTGCGTGACCCAGAAGCCCATCATGCCCATGGCCATCTGCGTCATCTCGTCGGCGTGCGGGTGGTACATGAAGGTGCCGGGCCGGCGCGCGACAAATTCGTAGACAAAGGTCTTGCCGACCGGGATCTGCTTCTGGTTGAGGCCGCCGACACCGTCCATGCCGTTGGGCAGGCGCTGGCCGTGCCAGTGGATGGTGGTGTGTTCGGGCAGCTTGTTGGTGACGAAGACGCGCACGCGGTCGCCTTCGACCACCTCGATGGTGGGGCCGGGGCTCTGGCCGTTGTAGCCCCACAGGCGGGCCACCATGCCGGGGGCGATCTCGCGCTCCACCGGCTCGGCCACCAGGTGGAATTCCTTGACGCCGTTGTTCATGCGCCAGGGGCAGGTCCAGCCGTTGAGGGTCACCACGGGGTTGTAGGGGCGACCGGTGCCAGGCACCAGCGGCGGCGCGGTGTCGGGCGAGGTCTGGATGACGGGCTCGGGCAGGGCGGCGAGGGCCACGCGCGAGACCGACGCGGCGGCGACGGCGGTGAAGGCCGCGCCGCCCAGGAAGGCGCGGCGCGCCAGGGTGGTGTCGGTCATGGTCAGTGTCCTTGTGCGGTGGCGCCGGTGGCGCGGCTGGAGGAGGGGGTGGCGTCGCCAGCGGGGCGGTACTCGCCGCCGGCCAGCAGCGTGTTCAGCGTGAGCTGCGCGAGCCAGGCGCTGTGCTGGGCCTGCAGCAGGGCCTGTTGCGCGGCCAGCCGTTCGCGTGCGCTGGCCAGCAGGTCCCAGGTGCTTTTCAGCATGCCGTTGTAGCGGCGCTGCATGTCGGCCTGCAGTTCGGTGTGCAGCCGCAGCAGTTGGGTCTGTGTGCCCACCCGGGCCTCGCTGCTGCGCAGTTGTTGCCAGGCTTCGCGCACCTGCGAGCGCAGCTGGGCTTCCAGCCGCTGGGCCTCGCGTTCGGCGGCCAGGGCCTGTTCCAGTTCGTGGCTCCAGGGCGGCTGGTTGGTGTCCAGCACGGCCGTGGCGTTGCTACCTGCGGCTTGTGTGGCAGCGGCCAACACCTGGCGGCGCAGGGCCTCCAGGCTGGTGCGGTCCACCGCGGCGGTGGCGCGCTGGGCGTGTTGCCGGGCGGCGATCACGGCCATGTGCTGGCCCAGGGCTTGGTCTTCCAGGGACGCCACCGGTGTGTTGGAGGGTGTACCGACGGCTTGTGGCAGGGCTGCGGGCAGACTGAAGCTCAGCGTCGGGTCTTGCAGGGCCAGCAGCCGCACCAGCTGCTCGCGGGCGGCGTGTGCGGCCTGCTGGGTACGGTCCAGGTCCAACTGCGCCTGCAGGGCATTGACCTGCTCCCGCTGCCACTGGGCCCGGCTCCAGCTGCCCACCTGGACCATGCGCCGGCCGAGCTCGGCGCCCGCCTGGGCGGCGGCCAGTGTCTCGGCGCCCAACTGCGCGAGCTGGGCGCTGACCACTGCGTCGGCCCAGGCCTGCGCCACCTGCTGGCGCAGGACCAGGGTGTCGCGCTGGGCGGCCAGGCGCTGGGCACCGCTCATGCCCGGCGACAGGAACAGCGCGGGTTGGCGCGACAAGGCGATCTGCTGCGCCTGTGCCAGGTCCAGCAGCGGCGTGGCGGTAACCGGCCTGGCCGTGGGCGCGGGTTCAGCCTTGAGGATGTCGATGTGGCCGCGCAGGAAACGGCCGACCGTGTCGTTGGCCTCGCGCCAGTCGAAGGGGGTGTCGTCGGCCAGTGTAGGTGGCGGGTGTTGTGCGGCCGCGCCCAGCGGCGCGCCACACAGCAGCAGCGCGGCGGCCAGCGACGGCCAGGGGCGTGCCGAGGCACGCAGGTCAAAAAACATGTGGATCTCCAGAGTGAACAACGGACCGGCCGACCCACCACCGGTGTGGCGGTGTCGACCGCTGTGCCGGCACATGGGCCGGCCAGGGGGCGTTCAGGCTCTGGGGGGCTTGAAGCAGGGCCAGGCGTGGGCGCTGTCGAAGGCCCAGCTGGCCTCCGCGCGCAGGGCCCGGCCCAGTTCGGGGCTGCGCCATTCGGGCGGCGTGTCCGACACGATCTGGCTGTGGCAGATGTCGCAGTTACCGCAGGCCCCTGCGTGGCCGTGGGCGGCTTCCTTGTCCGGTTGGGTCGCGCTTGGGCCATGGGGCTGGGCATGGTCCGCTGGCCCGGCATGGCAAGGGTGTGCCTCCGCATGGGCGTGTGGGTGCGGCGTGATTTGCTGGAGCGCCGGGGCGTGTGCCAGCGCCATGGCGTCGCCCGTCCATGCCCGCAGGGGCATGAGGCAGATCATCAGCAGCAACACCAGGGTTCGCATGGGGCAATGATACGTGGTGGGAGGGATGGGTTCCCGGGGCCGCGTCAGTGCACGTGTCCGTGGTGAGCCTGTGCCGGAGCTCCCGCGAGTTCGGCGCGCGCCTGGCGCACCACTTGCCAGCCGGCGCTGAGTGCCAGCGCCGCCATCACGCCGGCCACGGCCAGGTCGGGCCAGGCGCTGCCGGTGCCGAAGACGCCCAGCGCGGCCAGCATGACGGCCAGGTTGGACAGGGCGTCGTTGCGTGAACACAGCCAGACACTGCGCATGTTGGCGTCGCCGGTGCGAAAGGTGTAGAGCGCCAGGGCGACGCCGGTGTTGGCCAGCAGCGCCACGAAGCCGACGATGCCCATGGTCAGGGGTTCGGGGACGGCGCCGATGTGCAGGACCCAGGCGGCCTTGAGCAGCACCAGCACGCCGTAGGTGAACATGCACACACCTTTGACCAGCGCGGCGCGGCTGCGCCATGCCAGCGCCATGCCCAGCACCGCGAGGGACAGCGCGTAGTTGGCGGCGTCACCGGCAAAGTCGACGGCGTCGGCCAGCAGCGAGACTGAGTTCGCCTGCAGGCCGGCCAGCAGCTCGACCACGAACATGCCGGCATTGACGATCAGGGCGATCCACAGGACACGCCGCCAGCGGGGGTCGGCGGCGTCGGGGGCGGTGTGGCTGGGGGCGAGGTCGGTGGGGCAAGAGGTGCAGGCCATGGTGGGGTTTCCAAGTGTGTGAGAGCATTGGAAACCTTGAAGTCACTTGAAAGTCAAGCATGGTGCACCAGCCCTTGTCGACCACGCCCGCGCACCGCATCGGCGAAGCCGCGCGGCGCTGTGGCGTGAGTACGGCCAACATACGCTACTACGAGAGCGAGGGCCTGCTGCCCCGCCTGGTGCGCAGCGAGGGCGACTACCGGCTCTACAGTGAGGCCGACATCCACCGGCTGCGTTTCATCCGCTTGTGCCGTGCCATGGACATGTCGCTGGAGGAAGTGCGCACCCTGGTGGCACTGGACCTCAACAACAAGGCCGATTGCGCCACCGCGCGCGCCGCGCTCGACGCCCACCTGGGCCATGTGCGTGAACGCCTGGCGGAGCTGCGCGCGCTGGAGCGCGACCTGCGCAGCCTGCGCGAGCGCTGCGACGGCTCGGACGACCAGTGCCACATCATCGAAGCCCTGCATGCGCGGGCCGATGCCTCGGTGTCGGCGCCAGCCAACCGGCCCAGGGTGGGCAAGGCGGCCGCCACGCCGGCGCGCCTGCGCCATGTGTGATGGCGGGGTGGGGCTTCAACGGGCGAGCTGCGCGCGCGCCTTGTCCAGCCACATCTGCAGGCTGTCGAACAGGTCGACCTGGCTGAAGGAGCAGCTTTCCTCGGCAAACAGGGCCGAGGATTCGAGCCGGTCCAGCAGGCCCAGCAGCACCTCGCCGTAACGCGGCGGCAAGGCGTCCAGCAAAGTCTGCTGGCCACGGGCCTGGGCGGACCAGTCGGCCACCCGCAAGTGGCCTGCCCGCAGGGCCAACAGCCCCTGGGACAGGGTGTCGAGTTCGGTGCTGGCGGTGGTCATGGGAGGGGTGATCAGCCGTTGATGGCACGCACCGGGGCGGGTGCCTGGGTGGAGGGGGTGGTGAGCAGCACCACCAGGCCCAGGCCGGCGAACACGGCGCCCAGCCAGGGCAGGTGGTCAAAGCCCAGCAGCGGGCTGCCCATGCCACCGGCGGCTGCACCCAGTGCGGTGCCAAAGTAGAGCATGGAGGTGTTCAAGCTCAGCAGCAAAGGGGCCTGGGGTGGCGAAACGCTGGCCAGGCGCGACTGCTGCGGCGCCATCATGCCGAAGCCGCAGATGCCCCAGGTCACCATGACCAGCAGCAGCGGCAGGTACAGGCCTTTGGTCAGCGGCACCAGCAGCATCATGAGCAACAGGCCGCTCAACTGCACGCGCAGCGAAGGCAGGGCGCCGAAGCGGTCGTTGGCCCAGCCACCCGACAAGGTGCCGGCCACGCCCGCCAGGCCAAAGATCACCAGGGTGCCCGACAGCGCGCCGGGGCTCAGCGGCACCAGCGACAGCAGCACAGGGCCGATATAGGAAAACACGCTGAAGATGGCGGTGAAATACAGCAAGGTCACGGTCAGGGTGCGCAACACATCGCCGCGCCGCAGCAGGCTGCCCAGGCCCTTGAAGCTCGAGCCGGGCGCGTTCACGTCGGCGGGCATCAGGCGCCACACCAGCAGCATCATGAGCAGCAGCAGGACCAGCACCGCGATCTGTGGCCAACGCCAGCCATGGGCCAGGCCGATCCAGGCGCCCAGCGGCACACCGACCACATAACTCATGCTCATGCCCAGGAAGGTGGTGGACAAGGCCTTGCCGCGCTGGGCCGGCGGCACCAGGGCCACGGCGATGCCGGCGGCCAGCGGCGTGAACGAAGCGCCTGCACCCATGAGCACGCGACCCAGCAGCAGGGTGCGCAGGTCGGTGGCCAGCACCGACACCAGCACCCCCAGGGCGAACATGGCCAGGGTGGCCAGCACGGCCGTGCGCCGCCGCCAGCGCCCGGCCAGCACCAGCAGCAGCGGCGCCAGCAGCGCCGTGGCGAAGGCATAGGCCGTCATGTTCTGGCCCACCGCCTGAACGGGCTGTTTCAGGTCGATGGCGACCTGCTCCAGGATGCCGCCCAGGCCAAACGCGCCGCTGCCCAGCACGAGGTTGCACAGCGCGAACAGGTACAGCAGGCCGGGCAGGCGCGGCGATGGAGCAGAGGGTGCGGACATGGGAGCGGGGCCGATGGAACGACCCGCGATCATGCCAGCAAGCTGCTGAATCTGCTTTCAGCGGGGCAAATCAGTGCCCCAGGATCTTGGACAGGAAATCCCGGCTGCGCTCGTTCTGCGGGTTGTTGAAGAACTCGTGCGGCGTGTTCTGCTCGACGATCTGGCCCTGGTCCATGAAGATCACGCGGTCGGCCACGGCCTTGGCGAAACCCATTTCGTGTGTGACACAGATCATGGTGATGCCCTGGTTGGCCAGCTCGATCATGACGTCCAGCACTTCCTTGATCATCTCTGGGTCCAGGGCCGAGGTGGGCTCGTCGAACAGCATGATCTTGGGCGTGAGGCACAGGGCGCGCGCGATCGCCACGCGCTGCTGCTGGCCGCCCGAGAGCTGCAGCGGGTACTTGCCGGCCTGTTCCGCGATGCGCACCCGGTTGAGCTGCGCCATGGCCCGTTCCTCGGCTTCCTTCTGGGGCACCTTGCCCACCCACATGGGCGACAGCGTGAGGTTCTCCAGCACCGTCAGGTGGGGAAAGAGGTTGAACTGCTGGAACACCATGCCCACGTTCTGGCGAACCTGGTCGATGGCCTTGATGTCGTCGGTGAGTTCGATGCCGTCGACCCTGAGCGTGCCCTGCTGGTGTTCCTCCAGGCGGTTGATGCAGCGGATCAACGTGGATTTGCCCGAGCCCGAGGGCCCGCAGACGACGATGCGTTCGCCCTTGGCGACCGACAGGTCGATGTCACGCAACACGTGGAAATTGTTGCCGTACCACTTGTTGACTTTGTCGAAGGTGATGATGGGTTCTGGCATGGGAGTCACTTGGTGGGTGTTCAGCGGAGCTTGCTCTTGTTGACCTGCTTTTCGACCCACAGGCTGTAGCGGGACATGGCGAAACAGAAGCCGAAGTAGATCAGCGCGATGAAGAGGTAGCCTTCGATCTTGTAGGGTCGCCAGTCGGCGTCGGAGTTGAGCGCCAGGCCCAGCGAGCCGGTCAGCTCGTACAGGCTCACGATGGTGACCAGCGAGGTGTCCTTGAAGATGGAGATGAAGTTGTTCATGATGCCGGGCACCACCATGGCCAGCGCCTGCGGCAGCACGATCTTGCGTTGCGTCTGCCAGTAGCCCAGGCCCAGCGTGGCCGCGGCCTCGATCTGGCCCTTGGGGATGGCCTGCAGGCCGCCCCGGATGACCTCGGCCATGTAGGCGGCCGCGAACAGCGTGATGCCGGCCAGCACGCGCAGCAGCACGTCGACGGTGACACCCTGCGGCATGAACAGCGGGAACATGAAGGAGGCCATGAACAGCACCGAGATCAGCGGCACGCCACGGATGAGCTCGATGTAGATGACGCAGAACGTGCGTATCGCCGGCAACCGGGAGCGTTTGCCCAGGGCGACCAGCAGCGCGATGGGGAAGGCCATCACGATGGACAGCGAGGACAGCAGGATGGTCAGCGGCAGGCCACCCCAGCGGTCGGTCTCGACCCGGGTCAGGCCCAGGGTGCCGCCGTGCATGAGCGTGAAAACCGCCACCAGCACCACCACCCAGAGCACGGCCAGCCAGCGGTGCCAGAACATGCGCGAGCAGCTGGCCACCAGCAGGCCCACCATGAGCAGGGTCGCCAGCAAGGGACGCCATTGTTCCTCGAAGGGGTAGCGGCCCAGCAGGATGAGGCGGTACTTGGCGGCCACCACGCCCCAGCAGGCGCCCACGCCCTCGGCGCGGCAGGCGTCGGCATCGGGGCGCCAGTAGGCGCTGACCAGGGCCCAGTGCAGCAGCTGCGGCAGGTACCACAGCAGCGCCGCGCCAATGACCAGCGTGGCGATGGTGGTCCGGGTGTCGCCAAACAGGTTGCTGCGCATCCACGCCACGGCGCCGTCCGTGCGTACGGGCGCGGGACGCGCCGGGATGGGGGTGAAGGTGCGGGTCGGTTCGGTCATCAGCGTTCCTTGATGGCCGCGCGGGCGTTGTACCAGTTCATCAGCAGCGATGTGGCCAGCGAGGTGCTGAGGTAGACCAGCATCACGATGGCGATGCACTCCACCGCGCGGCCGGTCTGGTTGATGGCGGTGTTGGCGATGGAGACCACGTCGGGGTAGCCGATGGCCACGGCCAGCGAGGAGTTCTTGGTCAGGTTGAGGTACTGGTTGGTCAGCGGCGGGATGATCACCCGCAGCGCCTGTGGCAGCATCACCAGGCGCATCTCCTGGGCGCGGTTCAGGCCTAGCGCGGCGGAGGCCTCGCTCTGGCCGCGTGGCACCGACTGGATGCCGCCACGCACCACCTCGGCCACGAAGGCCGCAGTGTAGATGGTCAGGCCCAGCAGCACCGCCATGAACTCGGGCGTGAGCGCGCCGCCGCCTTCGATGGCGAATTCGCCCTCCTTGGGGCTGTCCAGGGCCATGGGCGCGCCCCCGGCGAGCCAGCCCAGCAGCACCGCGCCGATCACGATGGCCAGCGGTGCCCAGAACAGGCTGGGGGGCTGGCCGGTGGCGTGGAAGCGCCGCATGGCCCAGCGCCGGTGAAGCCAGGCCAGCACCAGGCCCAGCACCCCGCCCACGGCCACCCAGGCATGGCCGGCGGCCCAGACCGGGATGGGGAAGTTGATGCCGTTCTTGCTGAGGTACAGCGGGCCCACGTGCAGCGCCTCGGACGCCATGGGCAGCATTTCGGTGAAGAGCAGGTACCACATCAGCAGCTGCAGCAGCACCGGGACGTTGCGGAAGAACTCGACGTAGGCCGAGCACAGGCCGCGCACCAGGCCGTTGCGCGAGAAGCGGCCCACCCCCACCAGCGTTCCGATCACGGTGGTGAGCACGATGCCGATGATCGCCACCCGCAGCGTGTTGCTCAGGCCGATCAGGAAGGCGCGCCAGTACGACTCGGCGGAGTCGAACGGGTAGAGGCTTTCTCCGATGTCGAAGCCGGCCGGCGAGTTGAGGAAGTCGAACCCGCTCTGGATGCCGCGGGTGCGCATGTTGTCCAGGGTGTTGTGCGCGAGGTACCACACCACCAGCGCGATCAGGCCCAGCGCGACGATCTGGTAGACCAGGCCGCGGAAGGCCTGGCTGCGCCAGGACCAGCGGTTTTTCTTGGGAGGTGAAGCAGCAGTCATGGCAGACAAAAAAAAGCCGCCTGCAGGCTCGTGTTCACGGCTTGCAGACGGCGGTTGCGTCCAGGCGGCGGAAGGATCAGCGGATGGGGAAGGCGTACTGCAGGCCGCCCTTGGTCCATTGGTTGTTCAGGCCGCGAGGCAGCGCCAGGGCCGACTTCGGACCGACGTTGCGTTCGAAGATCTCGCCGTAGTTGCCGGTGGCCTTGACGGCGCGCAGCATCCAGTCCTTGTCCAGGCCGAGCAGCTTGCCCGAATCCTCGTTGCCACCGCCCAGGATGCGCATCACCACCGGGTCGGTGCTGCTGGCCTTGAGCTGGTCGGCGTTGGCGGCCGTGATGCCGTATTCCTCGGCCTCGATCAGGCCGTAGACCACCCACTTGGAGATGGCGAACCACTCATCGTCGCCGCGGCGCACCATCGGACCCAGCGGTTCCTTGGAAATCAGCTCGGGCAGGATGATGTGTTCGGACGGGTCCTTGGCTTCCTTGTTGCGGATGGAGGCCAGGCCGGAAGCGTCGGTGGTGTAGGCGATGCAGCGGCCGGACAGGTAGGCGCCGGTGGCGGCTTCCACCTTCTCGAACACGACCGGCTTGATGGCCAGGTTGTTGGCCTTGCTGAAGTCGGTCAGGTTCTTCTCGGTGGTGGTGCCGGATTGCACGCAGACGGTCTGGCCCTTGAGCTGCTTGGCGCTCTTGATCTTGCTCTTGACCGGCACCATGAAACCCTGGCCGTCGTAGTAGGTGACGGCGGTCTGCAGCAGGCCCAGCGAGGCGTCGCGGGTCAGCGTGAAGGTGGTGTTGCGCGACAGGATGTCGACCTCGCCCGACTGCAGCGCGGTGAAGCGTTGCTGGGCGTTCAGCGGCACGTACTTGACCTTCTCGGGATCGCTCAGCACGGCGGCGGCGATGGCGCGGCAGACGTCCACATCCAGGCCGGTCCACTTGCCGCTGGCGTCGGCGGCCGAGAAACCCGCCAGGCCGGTGTTCACGCCACACACCACCTGCCCACGTGCCTTGACGGCGTCCAGCGTCTTGCCGGCGTGGGCGGGCAGGGCGGCGAGGGACGCGGCAAAGGCAACGGCGGCGGTGGCGAGGTGTTGGGTCTTGAATTTCATGGATGGACTCCAGTCGTTGAACATCGGGATGGGCTTGGCATCGGCCTCATGGGCCTGCCAAGCGCGGAACTGTAACGTTGGGCAGAAGCACGGAGCATCGGGGTTTACGCGGGCACTTGATGCAAATGCCTCATGGGCCCAGAGACCGTCGTGGTGCTGGGTGAATGCAGGTTCCATGCCACGGTTGCAGGGCGCGTTGCTAACATGGGCCACATGCCCACGCCCGATGAACAAGCTGCCGTCCAAGCGCCCGCGCCGCCAGGGGGTGGCATGGCGTTCAGGCGACTGTGGCAACCGCGCCGAGGGGTGTTCTGGCTGATGCTGGCCTTCAACGCCCTGTCGTCGGTGATGGCCTGGGCGCTGCGCAGCGAGATGCTGAGCACCGCGGGCATGCTCGTGGCGGCGCTGCTGGCCCTGGGCAACTGCCTCGCCGGCATGTGGCTGGCGCTGCGGCTGGCGCGTGGCGAATGACGGTGCCGCCCCCTTTCCATTCCAGCAGGAGACACGATGTTCAAGGCCTTGATGATCACCCAGCCCGCGTCGGGCTATCGGTGTGTGCTCGACCAGATCGACGAGACGCAGCTGCCGGCCAGCGGCGATGTCACGGTGGCGGTCGAGGCCTCCACGCTCAACTACAAGGACGGCCTGGCCATCACCGGTCGCTCGCCCGTGGTGCGCAGCTTTCCCATGGTGCCTGGCATCGACTTCGCGGGCACGGTCACCCACAGCGGGCACCCGCGCTGGAAGCCCGGCGACCGCGTGCTGCTCAACGGCTTTGGTGTGGGCGAGACCCACTGGGGCGGCCTGGCGCAGATGGCGCGTGTCAAGGGCGACTGGCTCCTGCCCCTGCCCGGCGCGCTGGGCGCCGCGCAGTGCATGGCGCTGGGCACGGCCGGCTACACCGCCATGTTGTGTGTGCTGGCCCTGCACGACCAGGGCGTGAAACCCGGCGACGGCGAGGTGCTGGTCACCGGCGCCAGCGGTGGCGTGGGCAGCGTGGCGATCGCGCTGCTGGCGCAACGCGGCTTCCGTGTCGTGGCGTCCACCGGCCGCACCGATGAAGCGCCCTACCTGCAGGCCCTGGGCGCGGCCGAGGTGATGGACCGCGCCGCGCTCAGTGCGCCGGGCAAGCCCCTGCAGAAGGAACGCTGGGCGGCGGTGGTCGACTCGGTGGGCAGCCACACCCTGGCCAACGCCTGCGCCAGCACGCGCTACGGCGGCGTGGTCGCGGCCTGTGGCCTGGCGCAGGGATTGGACTTTCCGGCCTCGGTGGCGCCCTTCATCCTGCGCGGCGTCACCTTGCGCGGCATCGACAGCGTGATGGCGCCCATGGTCGCGCGGGAGCGGGCCTGGGCCGCGCTGGCGCATGAGATGGACCGCGACAAGCTGAACCGGATGACGGAGACCATCGGGCTGGCGGACGTGTTGCCCGCGGCGCAGCGCATCCTGGCCGGCCAGGTCCGTGGCCGCCTGGTGGTGGATGTGAACGCCTGATCAGGCGCCCGGTCCGACCCGGGGCACGATGTGCCGGTAGGCGTGCCAGGTGGCGTGGCCAATGACCGGCCCGCTGACCAGCAGGCCGACGAAGGCGGGCAACATGGACAGGCCGATCACCACGGTGATCAGCGCGCCCCAGCACAGCATCACACCGGGGTTCTGCAGGCTGGCGCGTATGCTGGTCAGACCGGCCGAGATCGCGTCCACCTGCCGGTCCATGATCATGGGGATGGAGATCACGCTGGTGACGAAGATCAGGCCGGCGAACACGGCCCCGACCATCACGTAGGTGATCAGGAAGGTGACATTCTCCGGCGCGATCAGCGCCGGCAGCAGCTTGTCGGCGCTGGGCATCGTGTTGAAGGTGACGGCGAACACCACCAGCGAGGCCCGGCCCCACAACATTTCCAGGATCAGCAGCACGCCGGCGAAGATGGCCATGGTGCCCTTGGTGGGGCGCCAGGCCGCGAGCGACTCACCGAGACGGGGCGCCTGGCCCTGTTCCAGTGCGCGGCTGGCGTGGTAGAGCCCCAGGCACAGGAAGGGACCCATCAGCAGGAAGCCGGCGCTGAGCGCCAGCACATAGGCCGGCGCGGTGCGGAACACCCACAGCAGCGCGTGGCCCATGAGGAAAAAACACAGGCCGTAGAACAGGCCCAGCGCGGGGGCACGCCGGAAATCGGCCCAGCCGAGCGCGAGCCAGCGCAGCGGGTCGCCGGCGCGCAGTTCGGCCAGTGGCAGCGACAGGATGGACGGGCCCTGGGCCTCGGGCGAGGGCTCGGTGCCGGAAGGGGGTGGGTCGGTTTCGGTGGCGGGCGACATGGCGTCAGGCGTGAGGGGCAGGCTCTGAACATAGCGCATGGGCCGTGTCCGCCAGCTTCTGGTTTTCCCGTGCCGGGGCTGCGGGCCTCGCTACACTGACCGACCATGAGTGCCCATTTCCTCCCCCCCTGTGTGCCGGTCGACCGGCTGATGTCCAGTGTCCAGCAGCAGGGTTATGCCGTGCTGGATGCCCGCTCCGTGCAGCAGTGGTCAGGCCTGTCGGCGCAGTCGCTGGCGGCCTTGCAGCCGGCCTGGGACGATCTGCCCAGCGATGCCTACCTCAAGGACGGCGGCCGCTACCGGCGCCGGCGCCACAGCTGTTTTGTGGTCGAGGGCGACACCGTCTCGCAGGTGCCGCACCGCGCCCACTGGCAGCCCATCGCCTACAACGCCCTGCACGGCGGCATGTTGCGCTGGTTCGAGCCCATGGCCGAGGCGATGGTGGCCGATCCGACCTGGACCCGGCTGCTGCTGCAGCTCGCGGCCACCGCGTCCAGCCTCAAGGGCGCGCAGCCCTGGTATATCGAGTCGCACCTGTTCCGCATCGACACCACCGACGGCATCGGCCGCCCCACACCCGAAGGCGCGCACCGCGATGGCGTGGACTTCGTGGCCGTGTTCATGGTGGGGCGCCACCGCATCAAGGGCGGCGAGAGCCGCGTGTTCGAGGCCCAGGGTCCCAATGGCCAGCGCTTCACGCTGACCGAACCCTGGTCGCTGTTGCTGCTCGACGACGAACGCGTGATCCACGAGACCACGCCCATCCAGCCGGTGGACGGCCCGGACGGCCTGGGCTGGCGCGACACACTGGTCATCACCCTGCGCGCCGGCGGTTTCCAGAACTGAGAGCGCGCGCAAGGGGCATTGGGCCGCAGCGCCGGGCCGCCCCAAGCAAGGCCGCACCCCCTCGGGGGGCAGCGACCCGCGCAGCGGCGGAGCGTGGGGGCCCTATTTCATTGCGGCACGAAGCCGCTGTCCTTGATGATCCTGGCCCAGACCTTGGCGTAGGCGGCTTCGCGCGCGGCCAGCTGCTGGCTGCTGCTGAAGCCCACGGTCAGGCCCATGTTGGTGAGCTTTTCGCGCACGTCGGGCAGGGCCAGCGCCTTTTGCAGGGCGGCGCCAAAACGCTCGATCTCGGCCGGCGGCGTGCCGGCCGGGGCGAAGATGCCGTAGTAGGGCATGTCCTCGAAGCCGGCCAGGCCCAGTTCGGCGAAGGTGGGCACGTCGGGCAAGGCGGCCTGGCGCTTGTCGCCCAGCACGGCCACCACGCGCAGCTTGCCGGCCTTGTGGTTTTCGATGAAATCGGGGATGGAGGCCACGCCGGCCGGGATCTGGTTGCCCAGCATGTCGGCCATCATGGGTGCGCTGCCGCGGTAGGGCGCCGACACCAGGTCGAGCTTGTATTTCGTGCCGATCACCTTGACCAGGAACTCGGGCACCGACGCCGGCGCCGGCACGCCCACCGCACCCTTGGCCTGTTTGCCGCCCCAGGCCACGTACTCGTTGAAGCTCTTGGCCGGGGTGCCGCCCGAGACCGCGAAGGCGTTGACGAAGGTGGCGAAGCCGGCCACGGGCACGAAGTCCTTGGCCGGCTCGTAGCCCGGGTTCTTCATCACCAGCGGCAGGATGGAGATGCTGTGGTCGTGCGAAAGGAAAAACGTGGTGCCGTCGGGTGCCGCGGCCTTGAGGGCCTGGCCGGCGATCTGGCCACCGGCGCCGGGCTTGTTGTCCACCACCACGGTGGCGCCCAGGGCATCCTTGAGCGGCTCGGCCAGGATGCGGGCAATGGCGTCGGTGCCACCACCGGGCGGGAAGCCCACCATCAGCTTGATGGTCTTGCCACTCTGGGCGTGGGCTGTGCCACACAGTGCACCGGCGGCGATCAGGGCAGCGCCGAGCACGCTGCGCAACAGGGGACGACGGGAGATTCGGCTCATGAGGAGGCTCCTGAAAAAAGGGACGCGCCAGCCAGCGCGAAGGCCACACTTTATCCGTTGCCGGTCGGCCGCCGTTTCAGTCTTTCGGCAGCGCGAAGCCGGCCACCTGCTTGTAGTTCTCCGAGATCTGGCGCAACGCGTCCTGGCTGATCAGCTCGTCGATGTGGCGGAAGGGCCGGTCGCCGCTCAGCTCATCGGCCTTCATGATGATGGCGTCGGGCGGTACCGTGCGGTTGGTCAGCACCACCTGTGCGGTGGCTTCGCGGCGCAGGTCTTCGTAGCCGTGCAGCGCCGCCAGCGGATCGCTGTGGAAGGCCAGCTGTTCGGCCAGGGTGCGGGCGTCGATCAGGCCCTGGGCCGAGCCGTTGGAGCCGCGCGGGTACATGGGGTGGGCGGCGTCGCCCATCAGCGTCACGCGGCCGAAGGTCCAGCGCGGCAGCGGGTCCTTGTCCACCATGGGGTACTGCAGCACCTGCCGCGCCGAGCGGATCAGCGCCGGCACGTCCAGCCAGTCGAAACGCCAGTCCTGGTAGATGCCGATGAAGTCCTCGACGCGCCCGGCCTGGTTCCAGTCGTTCATGGTGGCTTCGGGCTGGCGGATCTCGGCCATCCAGTTGATCAGCTGGTTGCCCTGGCCGTCGACGTTGTCGACGATGGGGTAGATCACCATCTTGCCGGTGTCCACCGAACCGATGCGCAGGTAGCTCTTGCCACTGAGGATGGGCTTGTGCACGCTGACGCCGCGCCAGGTGTTGATGCCGCCGAACGCCAGCACGTCGTCGGGATGGAACTGGCGGCGCAGGGCCGAGTTGACGCCGTCGCAGGCAACCACGATGTCGGCCCGCGCGGGAGGCGGGGTGACGCCGTTGACCGCCGCAAAACACAGGGTGGCGCCAGTGTCGTCTTGCTCGACCCGCAAGGCGCGGTGGCCGGTGTGCACGTGGGCCGGCCCCAGGCGCTCCAGCACCGCGTCCCACAGGATGCGGTGCAGCTTGCCCCGGTGTATGCCCAGCTCCGGTGTGTCGTAACCGGCGTGGCGGCCACGCAGCTCGCGGTACACGTATTGGCCGAAGCGGTTGTAGAACACGCTTTCCAGGTTCTCGATGGCCACCGCCTCCAGGCGGTCGAGCAACCCCAGTGCCGACAGCTCGCGGGTGGCGTGGGGCAGCAGGGTGATGCCCACGCCCAGCTCGTGCACCTCGGGCACGGCCTCAAAGACGTGGCAGGCGATGCCACGCTGGTGCAGCGACAGGGCGAGGGCCAGGCCGGCGATGCCGCCGCCTGCGATGGCGATGCTCATGGGGGACTCCAATCGGGGATGGCTTGCATGTGTTGAGTTAGCATGCTAACAAAATCACAACATGAACACCACCACCTATTGTCCGGCAGGGTGGGTTCCTACAATCGGAGTTGTCGGCGCCCCCAAGCGTGCCCGGCATCGCCAGCCTTCATCCTGTCCGAGGCCTTCTGTTCCATGTCATTGTCCAAGTTGTACCAGCGTCCGGGTTTCCTTTTGCGGCGCGCCCACCAGATTTCGGGCGCGATCTTCGAGGGTGCCTGCGAGACGCTGGGCCTGACGCAGGCGCAGTTTGGCGTGTTGACCATCGTGGCGAGCGAACCGGGCATCGACCAGACCCGCCTGGCGCGTGGCCTGGCCTTCGACAAGGTGACGGTGATGCGGGTGCTCAAGGGCCTGCAGCAACGCGGCCTGGTGGAGCGCGCCATGTCGTCCACCAACCGCCGACAGATGGCCGTGCACCTGACCCGCGAGGGCAAGGCCTTGCTGGCGCAAGCCCAGGCTCCGGCCGAGCAGGCCTGCCAGCAGCTGCTGGCGCCCTTGTCGCTGGAGCAGCGCCGCCAACTGATCGAACTGCTGGACACACTGACCGCCGGGCTGGCCGGACACGCCCGGGCGCCGTTTGTGCCGCTGGACTGATCAGCCCCGGATGGGCCCCGGCGCCACCAGCAGCGACACCGCGTCGCGCAACGAGGGCGGCATGCGGCGGAAGCTGTAGTCGCCGCTGCTGGCGCTGTAGCGGCGCCCGGCCGGCAGCAGGTGCACGCGCACGTTGAGCATTTCGAGCCGTTCGTGGCTGTCGATGTCGTCGAAGTTGGAGCGCAACTGCCGGCCATCGACCAGGGTCACCGCGCCCTGGCCCACCACTTCGACGCTGAGGCCGCGCTCGATCACCAGGGCGGTGTCTTCGTCGATGCCCACGCCCAGCATGTCGGGCCGCTGCGCCAGCACGGACAGCAGGCGCCCCAGCCGGCCGCGTTCGGAGAAATGCTGGTCGATGATGGCCTTGGACACGAAGCCCAGGCCGAGGTCGAGTTCGGCCGCTTCCTTTTCGGGCAGGCGCGGCGCGGCGCCCTGCGCCAGCATGTGGCGCGACAGCACCGCCGCGCCGGCGCTGGTGCCGCCCACGCAGCAGCCGCGCAGGTGGAAGGCGGTGTGCAGCGCGCGAAAGGCCTCGGTTTCCCAGACCAAGTCCATCAGGCGGCGCTGGTCGCCGCCCGAGATGAAGATGCCGTCGGCGTCCAGGATCTGGTCCACCACCTCGGCGCTGTTGGCGTGCGTGGGGTCGATGATGTCCAGGTGGGCGCTGTCGGACACGCCGAGCTCGGCGAAGACCTGCTGGTAGGCCAGCCAGACGCCCCGGGGGTCGCCGCTGGCCGCCGACAGCACCCGGATGCGCGCCCGCGGGCCACCGCACAGCTCCACGTAGCGGCGCAGGATGACGCGGTCCTGCAGCCGGTCCTCGGCGCCACCGATGGCCACCAGCCGGCCCACGCGGCGCGTGGCGGCCAGTGCCTGGGCGCGGGCGTGCAGTGGCAGCAGCCCCAGGGCCGCGCCCCGCAGCATCAGCTCTCGTCGTTTGAACATGGACCGCCGCGCCTTATTCGATCTTGGCGCCGGAGGCCTGGACGATGGCCTTCCACTTGGCGTGGTCGGTCTTGACCAACTGCGCGAACTCGTCGGTCTTCATGGCCTGGGGCTCGGCGCCCTGCGCGTGCACCGCGGCCTTCATCTCGGCCGTGCCCAGCAGCTTGTTCACTTCCGTGTGGACGGCGTGGACGACGGCGTCGGGCGTGCCGGCCGGCATGAACAGGCCGTACCAGGTGCTGACGTCGAAGTCCTTGTAGCCCGACTCGGCGACGGTGGGCACCTCGGGCAGGGAGGAGCTGCGCTTGGCCGAGGTCACGGCCAGCGCGCGCAGCTTGCCGGCCTTGATCTGCGCCATGGCCGAGGGCACGGACGAGACCAGCAGGTCCACGTTGCCGGCCAGGGCGTCCATCAGGGCCGGGTTGGAGCCCTTGTAGGGCACGTGGCGGATCTTGATGCCGGCCGCCTTCTCGAACAGGTCGCCGGCCAGGTGGATGGTGGTGCCGTTGCCGGGCGAGCCGTAGGTCACGGCGTCGGGGGCGCTGCGGGCCGCGGCCACCACATCGGCCAGGGTCTTGAAACGCGAGTTGGCGCTGGTGGCGATCACCACCGGCGTGTAGGCCACGTGGGCCACCGGCACCAGGTCACGGGTCGGGTTCCAGGGCAGGTTGGGGTAGAGCCAGGCGCCGACGACCAGGTTGTCTTTCTGACCCATCACCATGGTGTAGCCATCGGGCGCGGCCTTGGTCGCCTCGGTGATGCCCAGCGTGCCGCCGGCACCGGCCTTGTTGTCGGCCACGATGGTCCATTGCCTGGCCTCGGTCAGCCGGCTGGCCACCAGGCGCGACAGGATGTCGGTGCCGCCACCGGGCGGGAAGGGCACGACCATGCGGATGGGTTTGGAGGGGTAGCTGGCCGGCTGCGCCTGCAGGGCCAGTGGTGCGGCCAGCGCCAGGGACAGGACGAGGAGGGTGCTGCGTTTGTGCATCGGGAAACGTCGGGTGAAGTGAGCGGGAGAGAAGGAGTGGGGTTTCAGCGTTCGCCGACCACGCCGCTGGGTGCGCGGCTGAGCGCGTTGTTGGTGTTGACCATGCGTTCGAGCATTTCCATGAAGGCGGCCTGCTCCTGGGGCTGCAGCGGTTCCAGCAGCCGGTCCTGCACGCGGCGCATGGCCGGAATCACGTCGGCCAGCAGTTGCTGGCCGGCGGGGGTCAGCGTGAGCTGGCGCACGCGGCGGTCGCCCGGGGCGGCGTTGCGCTGCAGCAGGCCACGCGCTTCCAGCCGGTCGATCACGCCGCCGATGGTGGAGGTGTCGAGCGCGATCAGCCGTGCCAGCGAACGCTGGTCGACGCCGGGCTGGTTGCGCACCGTCTGCAGCGCCGCGTACTGCACCGGCGTCACGCCCCAGGGTTCGGCCTCCTGCATGAAGATGCCGACCGAAATCTGGTGCAGGCGCCGGATGTAGTGGCCGGGCAACTCGGTCAGCGCGATTTCGGGGGGGGCGGCAGGGCTCATGGCGAACGGAGGGTGCTGAGGGTCGAACCTTATTATCCCTGTGCCCATGGTCAGCATGCTCATCAAGGCGGCCCGCGCGTTGGCCGCACAATGCGGGCCATGGATGCCGCCGCCCACCCCATTTCCGCCGCTTCCGGCCCCCTGCGCTGCCTGCCCCTCGATGACGGCCAGCGCACCTTGCTGCACAACGAGGTCCACGCGCGACCCCCGGCCCGCATCCGGCTGCCGGCGCTGATCGTGTTCGTGGCGGTGCTCAACGAGGGCATTTCGCGCGAGCGGGAATGTGAACACCTGCGCCAGCTGCCGGGACAGGCCGGGCTCTCGCCCGAGCAGCTGCAGGGCAACTTCCTGCGCCTGCGTTTCGAGGGACACACCCTGAAATGGGAGCGCCACACCGAGTTCACCCGCTACTCCATCGTCCAGGCCTTGCCCGACGGTGCCGGACTGGGCAGCGTGAACCCGGACCTGATGGCCCAGCTGGTGGTGCCTCCCGAGTGGTTGGCGACCCTGCCGGGGCGCACGGTGGCCGCCATCCAGATGGTGATGCTCAACGCCGATCTGCCGGAACAGACCACCGAAGCCCAGGCCGCCCTGATGGGTCCGGCCCGGAGCTGGTTCGGGCGCAGCAACCTGGTGGCTTCGCAGATGGGGGGCGGCCACTCCTGGGCGCTGACCGATTTCGCGCTGCGCGCCGACGGCTTCGAACGCATGCTGGTGATCGCACCGCCGGGCACGACCGAAACCCGGGTCGGCCGCATTTCGCAGCGCCTGCTCGAATTCGAAACCTACCGTCTGATGGCCTTGCGCGGCCTGCCGGTGGCCAAGGCCTTGTCGCCGCTGCTCGGGCAGGCCGAACAGCAGCTGGCCCACATCACCGCCGAGCTGGAAAACAAGAGCAGCTCGGAGCAGGCGCTGCTCGACCAGTTGGTGTCGCTGGCCGCCGGCGTGGAGCGCGCCACCGCCGAGCATGTCTACCGTTTTGCCGCCACCCGTGCCTACGACCGCCTGGTGACACAACGCATCGCCGAGCTGCGCGAACGCCCCATTCCCGGCACCCAGACCATGGGCGAATTCATGCAGCGCCGGCTCTCGCCCGCGATGGCCACGGTGGCGGCCACAGAACAGCGGCTGACCTCGCTGTCCGAACGGGTCTCGCGTGCCAGCGCCTTGCTGCGCACCCGCGTGGACATCGTCACCGAAACCCAGAACCAGCAGCTGCTGGCAAAACTCACGCGCGGGCAGGACCTGCAACTGCAACTGCAGACCACGGTGGAGGGGCTGTCGATCGCTGCCATCTCTTACTACGTGATCAGCCTGCTGCTGTACCTGGCCAAGGCCGGCAAGGCGGCCGGCCTGCCCCTGCATCCCGAGCTGGCGGCGGGGGCGCTGGTGCCCCTGGTGTTGTGGGCGGTGTGGCGCACCACACGGCGCATCCACGAGCGGCTGCACCACGCCGACTGAGCGGCGTGGTCTACCGTTTTTGTGCCTGCCGGCCTATACTGGCCGAATGAACGAAACGGTACATTCCAAGCCGAAAAACACCGGTGCCAAACCCCGGGCGGGCAAGGAAGCGACACGCACCAACGACCCGGCGCGGACCATGGCCAACATCCTGGAAGTGGCCCTGGCCGAGTTTGCCGAGAAGGGGCTGGCCGGCGCGCGCATCGACGAGATCGCGGCCGCGACCCAGACCAGCAAGCGCATGATCTATTACTATTTCGCCAGCAAGGAAGGCCTGTACCTGGCCGTGCTGGAGGAGTCCTACCGGCGCATGCGCGCCATCGAAAGCCAGTTGCACCTGGACGACCTGCCGCCGGTCACGGCGCTGCGCCGGCTGGTGGAATTCACCTTCGACCACCACTACGGCAACGAAAACTACATCCGCCTGGTGGTGTCGGAGAACATGAACCACGGCCAGTTCCTGGCCCAGAGCAAGAGCATCCAGGCGCTGAACGTGCCCGCCATCTCGTCGATTGAGCGGCTCTACCGGCGCGGGGTGGAAGAGGGTATCTTCCGCCCTGGGCTGGACCCGATCGACATCCATGCCTCGATTTCGGCGCTGACTTTCTTCAACGTCTCCAACCGCTACACCTTCGGGCTGATCTTCAAGCGCGACATGACCGACCCCAAGGTGCTGGACCAACGGCGGGCCAATGTGGTGGACATGGTGCTGCGCTTCGTGCGGGTGTAGACGGGGCCCGTGCCCGTTGCTTGCCCACTGCCTGTGACCTCATCCCCTCTCTAGGGGACGGCTCCAGCCATCGGGCAAAGCCAGCCCGGCGGTGTCCGCGGGTGAGGCAGCGCGTGCTGTTCGCGTGGTCAAGGGTCTAAGGGTAAATACTTATTCTTTGAAAACTAACCAGTTCGTACATTATCGGCAACGCGTATCAAGGAGACCTGCATGGTTCAAAAATTCATCAACGCCTACTGTCGGGCCTTGTCCTGGCTGATGGTGGTGTGCCTGGTGCTGATGGTCATCATGGTCTTTGGCAACGTGGTCATGCGCTACGGCTTCAACTCCGGCCTGACCCTGTCGGAGGAACTGTCGCGCTGGCTCTTCGTGTGGATGACCTTTCTCGGCGCCGTGGTGGCGCTGAACGACCGCACCCACCTGGGCACCGACTCGCTGATCGCGCGCTTGCCCGTGGCCGGGCAGAAGCTGTGCCTGGGCCTGAGCTACCTGTTCATGCTCTACGTCTGCTGGCTGGTCTACCGGGGCTCCTGGGAGCAGGTCAAGATCAACTGGGACTCGACCAGCGCGGTGATGGAGGCCTCCATGGGCTATTTCTACGCCAGCGGCATGTCCTTCGCCATCCTTGGCGCACCCATTCTGGTCTACAACTTCTGGCGCTTGCTGACCGGGCAGATGGCCAACAACGAACTGGTCGGCATCCGCGAGTCGGAAGACATGCCCACTGGCGACCCGCACCCTTAAGCCCCGGAGACCTTTCATGACCATCGCCATCTTCCTGGGCTCGCTGATCGCCGCCATGGCCATCGGCATTCCCATTTCCTTCTCGCTGCTGCTCAGTGGCGCCGCGCTGATGTGGCACCTGGACATGTTCGACGCCCAGATCCTGGCGCAGAACGTGATCGAAGGTGCCAACAGTTTCCCGCTGCTGGCCGTTCCCTTCTTCATGCTCGCCGGTGAAATCATGAACGCCGGTGGCCTGTCCAAGCGCATCGTGCAGTTCGCCATGTCCCTGGTCGGTCACGTGCGCGGTGGTCTGGGCTATGTGGGCATCATGGCGGCCGTGTTCATGGCCGCGTTGTCCGGCTCGGCCGTGGCCGACGCGGCCGCGCTGTCGGCCCTGCTGCTGCCCATGATGGTGCACGCCGGCCACGACAAGGCACGCTCGGCTGGCCTGCTGGCCTCGGCCAGCATCATCGCGCCCATCATCCCGCCCAGCATCGGCTTCGTGATCTTCGGTGTGGCCGCCAACGTGTCCATCTCCAAGCTCTTCCTGGCCGGCATCGCGCCCGGCCTGATGCTGGGTGTGGCCTTGTGCCTGACCTGGTGGTGGGTGGCGCGCAAGGAAATGGTCACGCCGCCCAAGCGCAAGAGCCTGGCCGAAGTGAAGGTGGCGCTCAAGGACGCGATGTTTGCGCTGGGTCTGCCGCTGATCGTGGTCGTTGGCCTGAAGTTCGGCGTCTTCACGCCGACGGAAGCCGCCGTGGTCGCCGCCGTCTATGCCTTGCTGATCTCGCTGTTCGTCTACCGCGAGCTCAAGATCTCCCAGCTCTATGGTCTGTTCCTGGCGGCAGCCAAGACCACTGCGGTGATCATGTTCCTGGTGGCCGGCGCCATGGTGTCGGCCTGGCTGATCACGGTGGCCCAGTTGCCGGCCCAGTTGGTGGAACTGCTGCAGCCTCTGCTGGACAGCCCGACGCTGCTGATGATGGCCATCATGGTGCTGGTGATCATCGTGGGCACGGCCATGGACATGACGCCCACCATCCTGATCCTGACACCGGTGCTCATGCCCATCGTCAAGGCCGCCGGCATCGACCCGGTCTATTTCGGCGTGCTGTTCATCATGAACAACGCCATCGGCCTGATCACGCCGCCGGTGGGCACGGTGCTCAACACCGTGGCCGGCGTGGGCAAGGTCACCATGGACGAGGTCACCAAAGGCGTCTGGCCCTTCATGCTGGCGCAGTTTGGCCTGATGTTCCTGATGGTGCTGTTCCCGCAGCTCATCATGTGGCCGGCCCGCTGGCTGGCGGGCTGATCCAGATTCCCGGACCAGGGCGGTGACGGGTACGCCGTCGCCCTGGTCGACTCAAGACGCGTACCACTTCTCTTTCCATCCTCGGAGACACCATGAAACGTTTGATCCTCAAGACCCTGGTTGCCGCAGCGGCCGTGGCCGCCTTCGGTGCCGCCCAGGCACAAGACAAGACCATCAAGTTCGCGACCCAGAACCCCAAGGGCCACCCGATCGTGATGGGCATGGAGAAGTTCGCCGAAATCGTCGCCGCCAAGTCGGGCGGCAAGATCAAGGTCAACCTGTTCCCCGGCGGCACGCTGGGCAGCGACCAGGCCAACGTGTCGGCCATCCAGGGCGGCACGCTGGAGATGGCGTCCATGAACTCGGGCATCTTCGCCAGCCAGGTCAAGGAATTCGCCGCCTACGATTTCCCCTTCATGTTCACCAACACCAAGGAAGCCGATGCCGTGATGGACGGTCCCTTTGGCAAGAAGCTGCACGACAAGCTGCAGGACAAGGGCCTGGTCGGTCTGGCCTATTACGAACTGGGTTTCCGCAACATCACCAACAGCAAGCGCCCCATCACCAAGGTCGAGGACCTCGAAGGCCTGAAGCTGCGCGTGATCCCCAACCCGATCAACGTCGAGTGGGTCAAGGCCGTGGGCGCGAACCCCACGCCGCTGCCTTTCCCCGAGGTCTACGCCGCGCTGGAGCAGAAGGCCATCGACGGTCAGGAAAACCCGCTCACCGTGATCAACGCCAACAAGCTGTACGAAGTGCAGAAGCACGTGGTGCTGAGCAACCACCAGTACAACCCGCAATCGGTGATCATCAGCAAGAAGTTCTGGGACGGGCTGGACGCCGGCCAGAAGAAGATCATTGCGGACGCCGCGGTCGAGTCGGCCAAGTACCAGCGTGAGCAGGCCCGTGGCCAGGTGGCCTCGGCCCTGGACAACATGAAGAAGAACGGCATGCAGGTGACCGAGCTGTCGGCCGCCGAGGTGGGCAAGCTGCGCGACAAGATGCGCCCGGTGATCGCCAAGTTCGGCGTCAGCGTGGGCCAGGACACGGTCAAGGAACTGCAGGCCGAGCTGGAAAAAGCCCGCAAGTGATCCCTGCGGCATCCGCCATCCCGTGTGCCGGGATGGGGGGTGCCGTCCTGGTTGCTTCAACGACCCCGCCCACCGCATTCCTCCCGACATGAGCAAGACCCGCATCGCCGTGGCCGGCGCCGGCCTCATCGGCCAGGCCCACATCGCCGTGGCGCAACGCAGCCCCACCGTCACGTTGTCGGCGGTGGTGGACCCCTCGCCCGCCGCCACCGCCGTGGCGGTCCAGGCGGGTGTGCCTCTGTACCGTTCCATTGAAGAACTGCTGGCCCAGGACCGCCCCGACGGTGTGTTGCTGGCCACCCCCAACCAGCTGCATGTGCCCCAGGCCCTGCAATGCCTGGAGGCGGAACTGCCCATCCTGGTGGAAAAGCCCATCGCCACCACCGTGGCCGAAGGCCAGCGCCTGGCTGATGCGGTGGAGCGCACCGGTGCCCGCGTGCTCATCGGCCACCACCGCGCCCACAGCCCGATCATGGCCAAGGCCCGGCAGGTGGTCGACTCCGGCCAGCTGGGCCGACTGGTCGCGGTCATGGGCAGCGCCACTTTCTTCAAGCCCGACCACTACTTTGCCGACGGCCCCTGGCGCGCCCAGCCGGGGGGTGGACCCATCCTCATCAACATGATCCACGAGGTGCACAACCTGCGCATGTTGTGTGGCGAGATCGTCGCCGTGCAGGCCTTCAAGTCCAACGCCACGCGCGGTTTTGCCGTCGAGGACACGGTGGCCATCAACCTGCGTTTCGCCAACGGCGCGCTGGGCAGCTTCATGCTCAGCGACACCGCGGCCTGCGCGCGCAGCTGGGAACAGACGTCCCAGGAAAACAAGGCCTACCCCAGCTACGACGACGAGGACTGCTACGTGGTCACCGGCACCCATGGCAGCCTGTCGGTGCCGACCATGCGCCTCAAGACCTACCCGCGCGACGAAGACCGCTCGTGGTGGAAACCTTTTGAGGTGGGCACCGTGGGGATGCTGCGCGACGACCCGCTCAAGCACCAGATGGAGCACTTTGGCGCCGTCGTGCGCGGCGAGGCCAGCCCGCTGGTGACGGCCCGCGATGGCCTGCGCAACCTCCAGATCACCGAAGCCATCGCCGAGGCGGCCGCGTCCGGCCGCGTCATCGAACTGACCTGAACCCGAACCACTTTTCCCCAGGAACGACCATGAAAATCCTCGTGCTCAACGGCGTCAACCTCAACATGTTCGGCAAGCGCGATCCGGCGCAGTACGGCACCATCACGCTGAGCGAAATCAACGACAGGCTGGTGGCCCTGGGCCAGGAGCTGGGCGTGGCGGTCGAGAACTTCCAGACCAACTTCGAAGGCGAGATGTGCGAGCGCATCCACCGCGCCCACGCCGAGGGCGTGGACGCCGTGCTGATCAACGCCGGCGCCTGGACCCACTACAGCTACGGCATCCGCGACGCGCTGGCCATTCTCAAGGCACCGATCTACGAGGTGCACATGTCCAACATCCACGCCCGCGAGGCTTTCCGCCACCACTCGGTGATCGCCGAGATCGCGCGTGGCCAGATCGCCGGCTTTGGCGTCGACAGCTACCTGCTGGCCCTGCGCGCCGCCGTCAGCCAAGCCCGCGCCAGCTGAGCTACCCCCTCCACCCCGACCTGGTCCCAGACATGCGCCGCGCTATCGCCACCGTCTCTCTTTCCGGCATGTTGCGCGAGAAGCTGCAGGCCGCCGCGGCCGCGCGCTTCGACGGTGTCGAGATCTTTGAGAACGACCTCCTGCAGTTCCCCGGCACGCCGGCCGAGCTGCGCCGCATGGCCGCGGACCTGGGGCTGGGCATTGACCTGTTTCAGCCCTTCCGCGATTTCGACGCCCCGACGGCCGCCCAGCTGGCCCGCAACATCGAACGCGCCGAGCGCAAGTTCGACCTCATGCAGGAGCTGGGCACGACCATGATCCTGGTCTGCTCCAACGTTCAGCCCGACGCCGTGGGCGACCCGGCCGTGCTGGCCGAGCAGTTCCACCAGCTGGCCGAACGCGCTGGGCAGCGCGGCATGTTCATCGCCTACGAGGCCCTGGCCTGGGGCAGCCAGGTCAAGCTGTTCTCGCAGGCCTGGGACGTGGTTCGGCGTGTCAACCACCCGCACCTGGGCCTGGCGCTGGACAGCTTCCACACGCTGGCCTTGCGCGACGACCCGGCGCCCATCGCCCAACTGCCGGGCGACAAGATCTTTTTCGTGCAGTTGGCCGACGCGCCCTGGGTCAACACCGACGTGCTGACCCACAGCCGCCACTACCGCTGTTTCCCCGGCCAGGGCGAGCTGGACATGAGCGGCTTCACCCGCGCTGTGATCGACGCCGGCTACACCGGCCCGCTGTCGCTGGAGGTCTTCAACGACGAATTCCGCTCCGCACCGGCACGCGCCAACGCGGTCGACGCCATGCGTTCGCTGCTGTGGCTGGAGGAGCAGGTGCGGCGCAGCCACGCGCCCGAGGCGCCGGCCTTCAAAGTGCCGCTGTTCGATCCGCCGGCGCCACCGACCTTCGGCGGCTGGGGCTTTGTCGAGTTTGCGGTCGACCCCGCCGCCGGCGCCGCACTGGCGACCTGGTTGCGCAGCATGGGTTTCGCGCGCATTGGCCAGCACCGCAGCAAGCAGGTCGAGCTCTACGGCCAGGGCGAGGTGCGCATCGTCCTCAACCTGGAGCCGGATTCCTTGGCGCGCAGCCACTTCGAGCTGCATGGCACCTCGGCCTGCGCGGTGGCCATCACCACCACCGACACCACCGCGGCGCTGGCCCGCGCCGAAGCGCTGCTGTGTCCGCGCGTGAGCGGCCGGGTGGGCCAGCAGGAGCTGACCATCCCCAGTGTGCGTGCGCCCGATGGCAGCCTGCTCTACTTCTGCGAGACGCCCGTCCAGGGGCACCACGGCTTCGAGTCCGACTTCGTGATCGACGCCCAGGCGCTGGCGAACGCGCCGCTGGGCGCGGGCGCCCGCATCGACCACCTGGTGCAGGCCGTGCCCGGCGGGCAGGTGGAGCCCTGGGTGCTGTTCCACCGTGCGGTGCTGGGCCTGCTGCCCGAGCGCCAGGTGATGTTGCACGACCCCTACGGCCTGATCCGCAGCCGCGAGATCGAATCCGCCGACCGCGCCGTGCGGGTCTCCATCACCGTCTCCGAACGCGACAACACCCAGGTGTCGCGGGCGGTGTCGCATTTCCGTGGTGCTGGCGTGCAGCAGATCGCGCTCAGCGTGACCGACCTGGTGGCCACGGCCCAGGCCCTCCAGGCACAGGGCGCGCCCATGCTGCCGGTGCCAGCCAACTACTACGACGACCTGGCCGCCAAGTACGACCTGGCCCCCGACTGGCTCGCACAGCTGCGCGCGCTGGGCATCCTCTACGACCGCGAGCCTTCGGGTGCCGAGTTCCTGCAGCTGTACCTGGCGCCCTTCGACGACCGCTTCCACTTCGAACTGGTGGAGCGCCGGGGCGGCTACACCGGCTATGGCGCGGCCAACGCGCCCGTGCGACTGGCCGCCACGGCCCTGTGGCGCGACGCGCAGGGCGCCGCCTGAACCCCACCGTTCGTTTTCGACGAGACCGACCATGATCAACGGACACACCCAACTCATCGCCCACATCGGCTACCCGACACACACCTTCAAGTCGCCGATGATTTACAACCCCTTCTTCGAGCACGTGGGTGCCAACGTGGTGGTGGTGCCCATGGGCTGCCAGACGCCCGACTACCCGGCCTTCCTGAAGTCGGTGTTCACGCTCACCAACATCTGCGGCGCCCTCATCACCATGCCCCACAAGGTGGTCACGGTCGGCTTGCTCGACGAGGTCACGCCCACCGTCAAGGTGGCCGGCGCCTGCAACGCCGTCAAGCGCACGCCCGACGGCCGCCTGGTGGGCGACATGTTCGACGGTGCGGGTTTTGTGCGCGGTGTGCTGCGCAAGGGCCTGACCCTGCGCGGCGCCCGCGTGCTGGTGGTGGGCAGCGGCGGCGTGGGCTGCGCCATCGCGGCCTCGCTGGCGGCCGAGGACATCGCCGCCATGGCCTTGTTCGATGTG
Organism: Hydrogenophaga sp. OTU3427; assembly: GCF_038440225.1. NCBI lineage: Bacteria > Pseudomonadati > Pseudomonadota > Betaproteobacteria > Burkholderiales > Comamonadaceae > Hydrogenophaga > Hydrogenophaga sp. OTU3427. The sequence continues at coordinate 73,410 of NZ_JASATI010000003.1, forward strand.
AACACCGCCGCCGCCGAGGCCCTGGGCCAGCGACTGCAGGCCAACTATCCGGCCATTGCGGTGAGCACCGGCAGCAACGACCCGGCCGGCTTCGACCTGGTGGTCAACGCCACGCCCATGGGCATGAACGAAGGCGACCCGCTGCCGCTGGACGTGTCGCGCCTGGCGCCCAGCACCTTCGTGGGCGAGGTCGTGATGCGCACCGAAATGACCGCCTTCCTCACCGCCGCCCAGGCGCGCGGCTGCCGCGTGCAGGTGGGTTCGGACATGCTGTTCGAACAGATCCCGGCCTATCTGGAGTTCTTCGGCCTGCCCACCACCACCGCCGAGGTGCTGCGCGAGCATGCACGGCTGAGCTACTGAATCCCCTCCCAGGGGGTGGTATCTGCCGTCGGGCGACGCCAGCACCGCCAGATACCTTGTCGGACCCTGTCATGGGGCGCCTTGCGGGTATGCTTGACGGTTTTTGAAACATTTAAGCCACCATGCCGCAGCGGACAGCCCTCATCACCGGCATTACCGGACAGGACGGTGCCTATCTGGCGGCGTTGCTCCTGTCCAAGGACTACGTGGTCTATGGGGCTTACCGGCGCACCAGCTCGGTCAACTGGTGGCGCATCAAGGAGCTGGGGCTGGAGGGGCATTCCCATCTGCACCTGGTCGAGCATGACCTGACCGACCTGGGCGCCAGCATCCACATGCTGCAGAAGACGCGGCCCGACGAGGTCTACAACCTGGCGGCGCAGAGCGCGGTGAATGTCAGCTTCGAGCAGCCGACCACCACCGCCAGCATCACCGGGCAGGGCGCGCTCAACCTGCTGGAGGCCATCCGGCTGGTCAATCCGGGAATACGCTTCTACCAGGCCAGCACCTCCGAAATGTTCGGCAAGGTGCAGGCGGTGCCGCAGAACGAGAACACGCCTTTTTATCCGCGCAGCCCGTATGGCGTGGCCAAGCTCTACGCGCACTGGATGACGGTGAACTACCGCGAGAGCTATGGCATCTTTGCCTGCAGTGGCATCCTGTTCAACCACGAGAGCCCCCTGCGGGGCCGCGAGTTCGTGACACGCAAGATCACCGACGGCGTGGCCAAGATCCGGCTGGGCCAGCTCGAGGTGCTGGAACTGGGCAACCTGAATGCCCGGCGCGACTGGGGCTACGCGCAGGAATACGTGGAAGGCATGTGGCGCATGCTGCAGGCGGACGAGCCGGACAGCTACGTGCTGGCCACCCAGCGCACGGAGACGGTGCGCCACTTCGTGGACATGGCCTTCCGCGCCGCCGGTTTGGTGCTGGAATTCCGGGGGCAGGATGAAAACGAGACCGCCATCGACACGGCCACCGGCCGGACCGTGGTGCGCATCAACCGCGACTTCTTCCGGCCGGCCGAGGTCGACCTGCTGGTGGGCGACGCGTCCAAGGCCAAGGCGCGCCTGGGCTGGGAGCCCCGGACCTCGCTGGAACAGCTGTGCGAGATGATGGTGGCGGCGGACTTGCGGCACAACGAGGCAGGGATGTCGTTTTGAAGCCATCGGTGAAGCTGGTCTTTTCGGTCGATGCCATTTTTCCGCCCCTGACCGGCATCGGGCGCTATGCCTACGAACTGGCGACCCGCCTGCCGCGGTTCGAGCAGGTGGAGGAGCTGCGCCTGCTGGACATGTTTCGCTGGCGCCAGACCGTGCCCGGCCTGCAGGACCAGGCCTCGGGACAACCGGTGCCGTGGTCGTCGCGCTGGCAAGGCCAGGTGCGCCAGGCGCTGGCCTCGCGGCACTGGGCGGTCGAGGTCTACGACCGGGTGTCCGAGCGCCGGCGGCGCCAGATGCTGCGCCAGGCCAATGGCTTTGTCTACCACTCGCCCAACTATTTCCTCGCCGCCCACGACGGACCGTCGGTGGCCACGGTGCACGACCTGTCCCTGCGCCGCTTTCCGCAGATGCACCCCTCGGCGCGGCGGCGCTATTTCGATCTCGCCTTCGAACGTTCGCTGCAACGCGCGGCCATGTTGATCACCGATTCGGAGGCGGTGCGCCAGGAGCTCATCACCGACTACGGCGTGGCACCTGAGCGCGTCAAGGCGGTGCACCTGGGGGTCGACCCGGTGTTCCGGCCCCGGCCGGCGGCCGAACTCCGGCCCGTGCTGGACCGACTGGGCCTGACGCAGGGCCGCTACACGCTGGCGGTGGCCACGCTGGAGCCGCGCAAGAAGCTGGATCAGCTCATGCGCGCCTACGCCCAGCTGCCGGCCGCGCTGCGCGCCACCTACCCCCTGGTGCTGACGGGCGCGCCCGGCTGGCTGAACACCTCGATGCAGACCTTGATCGAGCAGGCCCGCGCCCAGGGCTGGCTGCACTACCTGGGGTTTGTGCCACAAGCCGACCTGCCCAGCGTGTACGCGGGGGCCCACGCCTACGCCATGACCTCCATCTACGAGGGGTTTGGGCTGCCCATGCTGGAGGCCATGGCCTGTGGCGTGCCGGTGCTGACGTCCACCCTGTCCTGCATGCCCGAGGTGGCCGGGGGGGCTGCGCTGCTGGCCAACCCCGACGATTTGGACGAATTGCGGCAGCAGCTGGAGCGCTTGCTGACCGACCACGCCTGGCGCGAGGCAGCGGTTTCGCGCGGGCTGGCCCGGGCGAAAGAACTGAGCTGGGACAGGTGTGTGGCCGAGACCGTGGCGGTGTATCAGGCCATCGCCTGATCCTCACTCCAGCAGTTCGAGCGCCCGTCCTTCGCCTCTGAGGAAACCATGCACCGCACCCGCCGCGTGTGCGATGGACAAGGCGTACATGCGTGCGCGCGTGCCACGCGGCAAGCTGCCCGCCAGGGGGTGGTGACGGATCTTCTGGAACGCCTGCCAGGGGCGCTGCAGCAGCACGTGCAGCAGGTGTATGCCCAGATGGCGCGCCGGCGTGGCGGCGTGCTGGCGCAGGTACGCGCCGGTGGCCCGGCCGTTGGCGTGGTGGTAGCGCAGCACGCCCGGAAAAGGCCGGTGCTGGATGTGGTCCACCGGAAAACCCGCGTCACCGGTGGCCTGCCGCATCAAGGTCCGCATCACCTGGGTTTCGAAGTAGCCCAGGGTCCAGGGACCGGATGGCAGCAGGCGGCGGCGGAAGGCCGCGTTGAAGGGCAGGGGGCGCACCGGGATGCTGAGCTGGGGCGCCCAGTGAAAACACTGCACCGTCAGGAAATTGGCCCAGCTCCACGGTTCGGTGGACGTCAGGTTGCTGGTGGCGCCCAGCACCGCCGTCGTGCCTGCCGGCGTGCGCGCCAGCACTTCCCGCAAGGCCGGCAGCCAGCCGGGCAGGGGCTGGTTGTGGTCTTCGAGCAGCAGCAGCCATTCGCAGTCCGACACCAGCTCGGGCAGCCGACGCCGCAGGTGCCAGACGGTCTCGCCGGGGAAGTGCCGCAGTTCGACGGGCGTGCCGGCCCAGCGCCGCAGCGTGTCGGGCGAGGCGCTGCCGCCATGCAGCAGCGTGAGCCGGACATCGCCCGCGCCCAGGTCGGGCAGCAGCGCGGCCAGCGCGCGGTCGCACTTCTCTGGGCCATCGGCCGTGCTGATGACGATGTGCAGCAAGAAGGAGCTCATTTCTTGAGGCCCCGGCGGTGCAGTTGCAGGCAGTCTTCCAGTGGGCCGTCCAGCACCACCCGGCCCTCGCTGAGCAGGATGCCCCGGGTGCAGAACTGGCGCAGGATTTGCTCGTTGTGCGAGGCCAGCACCAGCACATCCACCTGGTTCATCAGCCGCTCCAGGCGCTTGCCGGCGCTCTGGATGAAGCTGCTGTCGCCGACGCCGATCATCTCGTCCATCAGCAGGATGTCGGGCGTGATGGCGGTGGCGACCGCGAACGCCAGCCGCAGCAGCATCCCGGACGAGTAGGTACGCACCGGCAAGTGCAGGTAGTCGCCGAGCTCGCTGAAGGCCTCGATGTCCGGCGTCAGCGCCCGCGCCTGCTGGTGGCTCAGCCCCATGACAATGCCGCGGGTGAAGATGAATTCGTGTCCACTGGCCTCCGGGTCCATGCCCAGCATCAGGTCGGTCAGCGCCGAGATGCGCCCGTCGGACTCGATGTCGCCCTGGGTGGGCTCGTAGGCGCCAGACAGCACCCGCAGCAGCGTGGACTTGCCCGCGCCGTTGCGCCCGATCAGCGCCACCCGGTCGCCCTGGCGCAGCTGCAGGTTCACGTCTCGCAGGGCGTGCACCCGCAGGCCATGCCCCGGCCCATCGCGGGCGATGCGGCCGTGGCTGCTGCCGTTGAAGCCGAGCAGGGTGTTGATCAGCCCCTTGTTCTGTGAGGTGAAGACGGGGAAGTCGATGGACACCCCGGACAGGGAGATGTGCGCCATGGGGTCTAGAGCCAGAAAACGATGCGCCGGCGCACCTTGACGTAGGACCAGGCGAACAGCAGGGCCAGCATCAGCAGCACGCCCAGCGCCATCGCCAGCGCCGCCGTCCCGGGCACCTGGCCCAGCAGGGGCATGCGCAGCAGATCCAGATAGGCCGCCATGGGGTTCCACAGCACCACGGCCTGCGCGCGTTGTGTGAGCTGCCCGGGCTGCCACATCACCGGCGTGACAAAGAAGGCCAGCTGCATGAGGCTGGTGATCATCATGGGCACGTCGCGGAAGCGCGCGGCCAGCGCGCCGAGCAGGGCAACCAGCAGGCAGGCGCTGAGCGCGGTGATGGCCAGTCCCAGGAGGAACCAGCCGGGCCGCACGGCCGTCCAGGTGCCGGTCCACCAGAGCACGAGCAAGGCGATGGGCGCGTTGTGCGCCAGCAGGATCAGGTTGCGCCAGACCACCCGCAGCACGAACACCATCTTGGGGTACGCGGTCTGCTTGAGGAAGGCATCGGCGGCGATGTAGGTCTGGCAGCCTTCGTTGATGGTGGAGGTCAGGAAGCTGAAGAACACATGGCCCAGGCAGAAGTAGCTCAGGTAGTTTTCCAGCGGCAGGCTGAACAGCTGGGCACCGATCAGACTGAACAGCAGGATGAAGATGGCCGAGTTCAGCGAGATCCAGATCGGACCGAGGAAGGAGCGCCGGTACTGCTTGAGGATGTCGCCCCAGCCCAGGTGGGTCCACAGACGCCACAGCCGCAGGGACCCTTGCACGTCACGGCACAGCAGCTGCCACTGGCTCGGGCGGCGGCGTGTGCAGGGTGGGGCGGCTTCAGCGGGCGATGTCATGAATCGGATGCGGGCAGCAGCTCAATGTCACAGGATGGGGCGAGGCCGTTGCGCCCTGAAACGACGAAGGGCCAGCAGAAAAACGGCTGCTGGCCCTTGGCTATATGGTGCCGGAGAGAGGAGTCGAACCCCCGACCTTCTCATTACGAATGAGCTGCTCTACCAACTGAGCTACACCGGCGTAGCCCAGGATTCTAGCAAATCCTGGACACCTCATTCCTCAGCTCGGGCTGCCGGGCTCCAGGTGGTAGCGGGTGACCCGCTCGACCTCGTTCTTCGAACCCAGGACCACGCTCACGCGCTCGTGCAGCTTGCCCGGCTGGATGTCCAGGATGCGCTGGCGGCCGTTGGTGGCGGCGCCGCCGGCCTGCTCGACCAGCCAGCCCATCGGGTTGGCTTCGTACATCAGGCGCAGCTTGCCCGGCTTCTCGGGTTCGCGCTTGTCCCAGGGGTACATGAAGATGCCGCCGCGGGTGAGGATGCGGTGCACGTCGGCCACCATGCTGGCGATCCAGCGCATGTTGAAGTCCTTGCCGCGCGGGCCTTCCTTGCCGGCCAGGCATTCGTCCACGTAGCGTTTCACCGGAGCGTCCCAGTGGCGCATGTTGCTCATGTTGATGGCGAATTCCTTGGTGTCGGCGGGAATCTGCACGTTTTCCTCCACCAGCACGAAGGAGCCCTGCTCGCGGTCGAGCGTGAACATCGCCACGCCGTCGCCCACGGTCAGCACCAGGGTGGTCTGGGGGCCGTAGACGCAGTAGCCGGCGGCCACCTGCTGGTTGCCGGGCTGCAGGAAGTCCTGCTCGGTCACGCCCGGGTGATCCTCGGCCTTCTTGAGCACGCTGAAGATGGTGCCGATGCTGACGTTGACGTCGATGTTGCTGGAGCCGTCCAGCGGGTCGAACATCAGCAGGTATTCGCCCTGCGGGTAGCGGTTGGGCACCAGGTAGATGCCTTCCATTTCCTCGCTGGCCATGGCCGCCAGGTGGCCGCCCCATTCGTTGGCCTCGATCAGCACCTCGTTGGCGATGATGTCCAGCTTCTTCTGCACTTCGCCCTGCACGTTTTCGCTGCTGGTGCTGCCCAGCACGTCGCCCAGGGCACCCTTGTTGACCGAGTGGCTGATGTGTTTGCAGGCGCGGGCCACCACTTCGAGCAGCAGGCGCAGTTGCGGTGGGATGCGGCCGTCGACACGTTGCTGCTCGACCAGGTAGCGGGAAAGGGAAATGCGTTTCATGGTGGGGATCAGTCCTTCAGGGCGTGGGTCACGACTTCGCGCACGTCGTTGCTCAGGTCGGTCTTGGCGGCCACGCGGGCAATCGCCTCGCGGGCGGCGCTGCGATAGGGTTCGGCCAGCTTCTTCCATCGGTCCAGGGCCCGCGCCAGGCGCGCGGCCACCTGCGGGTTGAAGCCATCCAGCTCCATCACGCGTTCGCTCCAGAACACGTAGCCGCCGGCATCGCCGCGGTGGAAAGCGGCCGGGTTGGCCTGGCAGTAGGTGGTCAGCACGCTGCGCGCGCGGTTGGGGTTGCGCAGCTGGAAGTCCGGGTGCTGCATCAGCTGGCGCACGGTGGGCAGGATGTTGCCGCCGCGGTCGGGCGCGCCGGCCTGCAGGGCAAACCACTTGTCCAGGGCCAGGGCCTCGTCCTTGAAAAGGGCATGGAAACGCTGCAGGGCGGGCCGGGCCAGCTCGTGGCCACTGACCACCAGGCTGGAGAGCGCGTTGAAGCGGTCGGTCATGTTGCCGGCGTCCTTGAAGCGCTGGTAGGCCTTGCCCGGCCACACGCTGTCGCCGCTGTCGGCGGCGGCCAGGCACAGGTGGGTGAGGGCCAGGCCGGCCAGCGCGCGGCGCCCGCTGCTGGTGGTGTCGGGCGAGTAGGCGCCGTTGTCCTGGTGGGCCTCGAAGGCCCAGGCCCAGTCGTCGAACAACTGGCGCGCCATCTGGGCGCGCATGGCCTCGCGCACCGCGTGCACGCGCTGCGGGTCGACCTCGGCCAGTTGCTCGGCGATGTAGGTCTCGGCCGGCAGGGTCAGCACCAAGTCCTTGAAGGCGGCGTCCAGCTCCGGGTGGCGCAGGACCGCGCGCATGGCGGTGATGTAAGCCGGGTTGAGCGGCTCGGTGGGCACCGGACCAGGCTCGGCCACGGCCTTGAGCGCGCGACGCAGGGCCAGGCGCTGCGCGGCTTCCCAGCGGTTGAAGGCGTCGGTGTCGTGTGCCAGCAGCACCAGCAGCTCGGCGTCGGTGTGCTCGCAGTCCAGCACCACCGGGGCGCTGAAACCGCGCAGCAGCGAGGGCACGGGCTCGGCGTCGACGTTGATGAAGCTCAGCGTCTCACTGGCCTCGGTCAGCACGAAGCTGCGCGTGCCCTGTTCGGCGTTGTTCCAGTGCGCCAGCTGCAGCGGCAGCTCGCGGCCGTCGTGCGACAGCAGGCCCAGGTTGACCGGGATGACAAAAGGCTCCTTGTGCGGCTGGCCGGGCGTGGCCGGGCAGCTTTGCGACAGCGTCAGCGTGTAGGTCCGCTCTGCGGCGTTGTAGACGCCCTCGGCCTTCACGCGCGGCGTGCCGGCCTGGGCATACCAGCGCTTGAACTGCGGCAAGGTGCGCGCCAGCTCGCTGCCAGGGTTGGCGTCGGCCACGGCCTGCGCGAAGTCGTCGCAGGTCACGGCCTGGCCGTCGAAGCGCTCGAAATAGAGCTTCATGCCGCGGGCAAAACCGTCGCGCCCGACCAGTGTCTGCATCATGCGAACGACTTCGGCACCTTTTTCGTAGATGGTGACGGTGTAGAAGTTGTTGATCTCGGCGTAGCTGTCGGGGCGCACCGGATGGGCCATGGGGCCCGCGTCCTCGGGGAACTGGGCGGTGCGCAGCACCCGCACGTCCTCGATGCGCTTGACCGCCCGCGCCGACGGCGTGGGGCACAGGTCCATGCTGAATTCCTGGTCGCGGAAGACCGTCAGGCCCTCCTTCAGGCTCAGCTGGAACCAGTCGCGGCAGGTGATGCGGTTGCCGGTCCAGTTGTGGAAGTACTCGTGGCCGACCACGCTTTCGATGTTGGCGTAGTCGGTGTCGGTGGCCGTGGCGGGGTTGGCCAGCACGTACTTGGTATTGAAGATGTTCAGGCCCTTGTTCTCCATCGCGCCCATGTTGAAGTCGCTGGTGGCGACGATCATGAAGCGTTCCAGATCGAGCGGCAGGCCGAAGCGGGCCTCGTCCCACACCACCGACTTCATCAGCGAGTTCATCGCGTGTTCGGTCTTGTCGAGGTCGCCGGGGCGCACATAGACCTGCAGCAGGTGCTCGCTGCCGCTGCGCGAGACGATCTTCTGCTCGCGGTGCACCAGCTTGCCGGCCACCAGGGCAAACAGGTAGCAGGGCTTCTTGTGCGGGTCCACCCACTTCGCAAAATGGCGGCCGTCGTCGAGGTCGCCGCTGTCCACCAGGTTGCCGTTGGACAGCAGCACCGGGTAGAGCGCCTTGTCGGCACGCAGGGTGACGGTGTAGGCCGACATCACGTCCGGGCGGTCCAGGAAGTAGGTGATGCGGCGGAAGCCCTCGGCCTCGCACTGCGTGAAGAAGGTGCCCTGGCTCACGTACAGGCCCATGAGCTGGGTGTTCTTGACCGGCGCACAGGTGGTGAAGATTTCCAGCTCGATGGGGTCGCTGCCCTCGGGCAGGTTTTCCAGCACCAGTTGGCCGCCGTCCATCTTGAACGAGCAGCCGCCGCCGTTGACCATCACCCGTGCCAGGTTCAGGTCCTCGCCGTCCAGGCGCAGGGCCTGGGCAGGCACGTCGGCGTTGCGGCGCAGGCGCATGCGGTTGAGCACGCGGGTCTTGGCCGGGTCGAGGTCGAAACACAGGTCGACGCTGTCGATCCAGAACGCCGGAGCGGCATAGTCTTCACGGCGCACCACGGTGGTGGGGCCTTCACGCAGAGAAGTCATGTTCAGACGCCTTGTTTCAGGGATGCTTCGATGAAGGGGTCGAGGTCGCCGTCCAGCACCTTTTGCGTCGCGGAGATTTCCACGTTGGTGCGCAGGTCCTTGATGCGGCTGTTGTCCAGCACGTAGGAGCGGATCTGGTGGCCCCAGCCAACGTCGGTCTTGGTGTCTTCCAGCTTCTGCTGTTCTTCCTGCTGTTTGCGCAGCTCGTGGTCGTACAGGCGCGAGCGCAGGCGCTGCCAGGCGACGTCGCGGTTGCTGTGCTGGCTGCGGCCGTCCTGGCACTGCACCACGATGCCGGTGGGGATGTGCGTCAGGCGCACGGCCGAGTCGGTCTTGTTGATGTGCTGGCCGCCGGCGCCGCTGGCGCGGAAGGTGTCGGTGCGCACGTCGGCCGGGTTGATGTTGATCTCGATCGAGTCGTCGATCTCGGGGTACACAAACACCGAGGCGAACGAGGTGTGGCGCCCGCCCGAGCTGTCGAAGGGCGACTTGCGCACCAGGCGGTGCACGCCGGTTTCGGTGCGCAACAGGCCAAAGGCGTATTCGCCCTCGATCTTGATGGTCGCACTCTTGATGCCGGCGGTGTCGCCCGCGGTCTCGTCTTCGACCGTGGTGGTGAAACCCTTGCGTTCGGCGTAGCGCAGGTACTGGCGCAGCAGCATGCTGGCCCAGTCGCAGGCCTCGGTGCCGCCAGCGCCGGCCTGGATGTCCAGGAAACAGTTCAGCGGATCGGCCGGGTTGTTGAACATGCGGCGGAATTCGAGCTTCTCGACATCGGCCAGCACCTTGGCGGCTTCACCCTCGATGGTGGCGATGCCGGCTTCGTCGTCGTCCTCGGCCGACATCTCGAACAACTCGGTGTTGTCGGCCAGTTCGCTGGTCAGGCGGTCGAGCACATGCACCACGTCCTCGAGCGACTTCTTTTCCTTGCCCAGCTCCTGGGCCCGCTTGGGGTTGTCCCAGACCTTGGGGTCTTCCAGCGCGGCGTCGACTTCGTTGAGTTTCAGGGCCTTGGCATCGTAGTCAAAGATACCTCCGGAGCTCGACCACACGCGAGGTGAGGTCGGCCAGTTGGTTCTTGAGGCTGTTCAGGCGTTCGGCTTCCATGGGGGCGCTTTCGAGAGGGGTTCGGGGCGGCCAGGGCGCACGGCCGCTGGCGAAACCACCGATTTTCTCATGGCGGACCCACCCTGGCCATCAGACCAGAAAATCCTCGATCAAGGCGGCCAGCACCGCCGGCTGGTCGTGGTGCAGCATGTGGCCGGCGTTGTCGACCTGGGCGATGCGCACCTCGGCCACGGCCTGCAGCCGTTCGTGGTACTCGGCCAGGGTGTAGCGGCCCTTCCACCAGACGTCGAAATGTTTGTCACTGGACTCCACCGCCAGCAGCGGCGCGCGGATGCGCTGGAAGACCGCCTGGGCTTCCTCGACCCGGTACAGCTGGGCGTTGACGACCTTGTGCGCGGCGTCCCCCAGGATGGCCCAGCGGCCATCGGCCCGGGGTGCCGCCCAGTGGCGGGCCAGCCACTCGGCCTTGTCCCGGTCCAGGCGTGGGTTGGTCTTCATCAGGCGGCCCGCCACGCCCGAGGCGTCGTCGTAGGTGCCCATGGCCAGCTCGCCGCGCTGCAAGGCCTTGAGCTGGTCCATCCACTGGGCGTAACGTTCCGGCGCCTGGGCCGGGCGCGTGGCCGGCATGCCAAACCCTTCCAGGTTGACCAGCCGCCGGACGCGGTCGGGGCGCACGCCGGCGTACATCATGGCCACGTTGCCGCCCATGCTGTGGCCCACGAGATCGATGGCCTGGCCGCCGGCCACGTGGTCGACGATGTGGTCCAGGTCGGCCAGGTAATCGGGAAACCAGTGGTTGTCGGTGGGCGGGCCCTCGGTCAGGCCATAGCCGCGCCAGTCGGGTGCCACGATCCAGCGCTCCTCGCGCAGGGCGTCGACCATGAACTGGAAGGACGCCGAGACGTCCATCCAGCCGTGCACCAGCAGGAGAGGCGCCACGCCGGGGCGGGGCGTGCCCCAGTGGCGCAGGTGGTAGCGCAGGTGGCGCAGGGGCAGGAACTCGGAGCGTGAGGGGCGCAGGGCTTGGTACATTTTCAGGATATTACGGAGACACGCCATGCCCCGCAGTCCAGGCCGAGACAAGGCCGTCGACCTCCACCCCCGCCTGCACGCCGATTTCCGCTGGCAGGTGCCAGCCCGTTTCAACATGGCCGAGGTCTGCTGCCGCCGCTGGGCCGACGATCCGGCCACGGCCCAGGCGACGGCCCTGATCGCCGACGGCCCCGACACGCCGGCGCGCCACCACAGCCGCGCCGAGCTGGCCGAGGCCGCCAACCGCCTGTCCAACGTGCTGCGCGGCCTGGGCGTGCAAGCGGGCGACCGCGTGGCCATCGTGCTGCCACAGCGCTTCGAGACCGCCGTGGCCTACATGGCGGTGCTGCAGCTGGGCGCGGTGGGCATGCCGCTGTCACAGCTGTTCGGCCCCGAGGCCCTGGCCTTCCGCCTGCAGGACAGCGAGGCCGTGGCCGCCATCTGCGACGAGTCCACTCTGGGCCGGGTGCTGTCGGTGCGAGGCGAATGCCCGTCCCTGCGGCGGGTGCTGGGCGTGGGCGCGGCGGCGCAGCAGGCCGACATCGGATTCGACGCCGCCCTGGCCCGGGCGTCGCCGCGCTTCGATCTGGTGGACACCGCGGCCGACGACCCGGCCGTGCTGATCTACACCAGCGGCACCACCGGCAACCCCAAGGGTGCCCTGATCCCGCACCGCGCGCTGATCGGCAACCTCAGCGGCTTTGTCTGCAGCCAGAACTGGTTCGGCTTCGACCCTTGGGACGCCAGCGTGCCGTCTGAGGCGGTGTTCTGGTCGCCCGCCGACTGGGCCTGGACCGGTGGCCTGATGGACGCGCTGCTGCCCAGCCTGTATTTCGGCCGGCCCATCGTGGGCTACAACGGCCGCTTCACGCCCGAGACCGCCTTCGAGCTGATGCAGCGCCATGGCGTGACCCACAGCTTCCTGTTCCCCACCGCGCTCAAGGCCATGATGAAGGCCGTGCCCCAGCCACGGCGGCATTACAGCCTGCGGCTGGAAGGCCTGATGAGCGCGGGCGAGGCGGTGGGTGACGCGGTGTTCGCCTACTGCCGCGATCAGCTGGGCGTGACCGTCAACGAGATGTTCGGCCAGACCGAGATCAACTACATCGTGGGCAACTGTGCGATGGAGTGGGCTCCCACGCTCCCCGCGGCGCGTGGTTCGCTGCCCCACGGCGGGTTCGGTTGGCCCGCCAAGCCCGGCAGCATGGGACGGGCCTACCCAGGCCACCGCGTGGCGGTGATCGACGACGAGGGCAACGAGTGCCCGGTGGGTGTGCCGGGCGACGTGGCGGTGCACCGGCTCGACGTGCACGGCCAGCCCGACCCCATCTTTTTCCTGGGCTACTGGAAAAACGAGGCGGCCACCCGGGCCAAGTTCACCGGCGACCCGGCCAGCAGCTGGTGCCGCACCGGCGACATGGCCACCCGCGATGCCGACGGCTACCTTTGGTACCAGGGCCGGGCCGACGATGTGTTCAAGTCGGCCGGCTACCGCATCGGGCCGAGCGAGATCGAGAACTGCCTGGTCAAGCACCCGGCCGTGGCCAACGCCGCCGTGGTGCCCAAACCGGACGCCGAGCGGGGCGCGTTGGTCAAGGCCTATGTGGTGCTGGCTGCCGGGTTCGTGGGTTCTGCTTCGCTGGTGGCGGAGCTGCAGCAGCATGTGAAGGGCCAGTTGGCGCCCTACGAATACCCGAAGGAGATCGAGTTCATCGACGCCTTGCCCATGACCACCACGGGCAAGGTGCAGCGGCGGGTGTTGCGGCTGCAGGAGGAGGCGCGGGCTGCTGCTGGCTCGCGCGCGTAGACCTCGCGGGCTCGCGGCTGCGGGGTGCGCTGCTCCGCGACTGTCCCCCGGGCGCTGCGCGCCCTCCGCCTTTATGTCGCTGCGCAGCGCACCCCACACCCGCGAGCTGAGGCGACGTTTGTGCTCAACAGTTCGAGTGCCTACAGGTTGGCGGCGACCGGGTGTCCGGCGCAGCGGCATAAAGGCGGAGGAGGCGAAGCCGACGGGGGACAGCCGCGGAGCCGGACACCCGGTCGCCGCCAACCGACATCGCGATAAACACAAGCAAAATTTCAAGCCACCGGCCGCCGCGACCGCGACTGGTCGCGCGCCACCTCGATGAATTCCAGCACCTCCGCCCGGGGCTGCGAGCCGCGGCGCCAGACCAGGCCCACATCCACCGTCGGCACGGCGTCGCGCAGGGTGCGCACCTCCACGTGTTCGGCGTCCAGCGTCCAGGGGCGGTACAAGAAGTCTGGCAACACCGCCAGGCCCGCGCCCACGCCCACCAGCGAGCGCACCGCCTCCAGCGACGAGGTCTTGAGCACCGCGCGGGTCTTGAGCTGGTGCCGCGCCCAGACGCTGCGCATCAACAGCTCGATGCGATCGGCCTGCAGCACGATCTGGTCGTGGGCGGCACATTCGGCCAGGCCCACCTCGGCCTGTGCGGCCAGCGGGTGGTCGGCCGCCATCCAGACCCGGTTGGGCGAACGCGTGAGTGTCTCGGCCACCAGCGCCTGCGGCTCGCCCAGGGCGTTGCTGACCATGATGGCGATGTCCAGTTCGCCGTTGATCAGCAGGTGCTCCAGGAAAGGCGGGGCATCCTCCACCACGTGCAGGTCCACCCCGGGGCAGGTGCGCTTGAAACGCGCGAACACCTCGGACAGGTAGTAGCCCGCGACCAGGCTGGTCACGCCCACGGCCAGGGTGCCGCCCAGGGCCTCGGTGGTCTGCGGCACGCCGCGGGTGGCGTCGGCCACGGCGCCGATCACCCGCCGCGCCTTGACCAGAAAGCGGTGGCCTTCGGGTGTCAGGCGCATGCCCTTGGGGCTGCGCTCGAACAGCTGCAGGCCGAGCGCGTCCTCCAGCTCCAGCACGCTCTTGGTGATGGCCGATTGCGCGATGTTGAGCATGCGCGAGGCCGCGGCCACCGAGTCGGATTCGGCCACGGCCAGGAAATAGCGGAACTGCTTGAGCGTGAGGTGGCGGTTCATCGTGGTGCGCAACAGCGCGTCGGCAGGCCCTGTTGCAGTGCAAAAGCGATATGGGTAAACCCTAGATCTCTATTTTCGAGATAGCTTACCGCAGCAATATTGCATTTTGAAAGCACGCGGCGGCTTCGTAGGATGCGGCCACTGACAACGCGCCGGGTGGCGGGTTGCGCCAGTGACATTCCCTCCATCGAAAGGTGACCGACTCATGAAACCTGCACACCAACCCCTGGTCCGCGTCCTAGCCGGCGTGGTGGCCACCGCGTTCACATTGGGCACCCTGGCACCGGTCGCACACGCGCAGACCGCGCTGAAGCGGCTGGGCAAAGGCGAAGGCAAGGTCGACATCGTGGCCTGGCCGGGCTACATCGAGCGTGGCCAGACCGACAAGAACTTCGACTGGGTCACCGATTTCGAGAAGAAAACCGGCTGCAAGGTCAACGTCAAGACCGCCGGCACCTCGGACGAGATGGTGGCGCTGATGAACGAGGGCGGTTTTGACCTGGTCACGGCCTCGGGCGATGCCTCCATGCGCCTGATCGCCGGCAAGCGCGTGCAGCCCATCAACGTCGACCTGATCCCCAGCTACAAGAACGTCGACCCGCGGCTGCAGAAGGCGCCCTGGCACCACGCCAACAACACCCACTACGGCGTGCCCTACCAGTGGGGCTGGAACGTGCTGATGTACAACACCACCGTGTTCAAGGACAAGGCGCCCACCAGCTGGGACGTGGTGTTCGAGGAAATGAACCTGCCCGATGGCAAGAGCAACAAGGGCCGCATCCAGGCCTTTGACGGACCGATCTACATCGCCGACGCCGCGCTCTACCTGATGAAGAAGAACCCGGCCCTGGGCATCAAGGACCCGTACGAGCTCAACGAGGCCCAGTACAAGGCCGCGCTGGACCTGCTGCGCGGCCAGCGCAAGCTGGTGGGCAAGTACTGGCACGATGCCTTTGTGCAGATCGACGACTTCACCAACGAAGGGGTGGTGGCGTCCTCGTCCTGGCAGTTCATGGCCAACATCCTCAAGAGCAAGAACCGCCCGGTGGCCACGGTGGTGCCGGTGGAAGGCGCCACGGGCTGGGCCGACAGCACCATGATGCACGCCGAGGCCAAGAACCCCAACTGCGCCTACATGTGGATGGAACACTCGCTCAACCCCAAGCTGCAGGGCGACCTGGCGGCCTGGTTCGGCTCCGTGCCTTCGGTGCCGGCCGCCTGCAAGGGCAACAAGCTGCTGGGTGACGACGGCTGCGCGCGCCAGGGCTACAACAGCTTCGAGCGCATCAGCTTCTGGAAGACACCCACCTCCAAGTGCGCGACCCAGAACAACGCCTGCGTGCCGTACCACAAGTGGGTGTCCGACTACATCGCCGTGCTCGGGGGCCGCTGATCCCATGACCGTTGCTGTCACCCTGGAAGCTGTTTCCTGCGTGTTCGGCAGTGGCGCGCAGGCCGTGCGTGCTGTCGAACATGTGGACCTCACCATCGAGGGCGGCGAGTTCTTCACCTTGCTCGGGCCGTCGGGCTCGGGCAAGACCACCTGCCTGCGCATGATCGGCGGCTTCACGCTGCCCAGCACCGGCCGCATCCTGATCGGCGGGCAGGACGTGTCGCAGCTGCCGCCGTATGCGCGGCCGGTCAACACCGTTTTCCAGGACTACGCGCTGTTCCCGCACATGAACATCCGCGACAACGTGGCCTATGGCCTGATGGTCCAGGGTGTGGACAAGCCCAGGCGCCACCGCCGCGCCGACGAGATGCTGGAGCTGGTGCGTCTGGGTGGCGTGGGCGACCGCCGCCCGGCCCAGCTCTCGGGCGGCCAACGTCAGCGGGTGGCGTTGGCGCGCGCCCTGATCAACGAACCGCAGGTGCTGCTGCTGGACGAACCGCTGGGCGCGCTGGACCTCAAGCTGCGCGAGCAGATGCAGACCGAGCTCAAGGCCTTGCAGCGCAAGCTCGGCATCACCTTCCTGTTCATCACCCACGACCAGCACGAGGCGCTGTCCATGAGCGACCGCATCGGTGTGTTCAACCGCGGGCGGCTGGAGCAGGTGGGCACGCCGCAGGCCATCTACAACGCACCGGCGACCCGGTTTGTGGCCGACTTCGTGGGCGCGGCCAACGTGTTCCAGGGGGAGCGCGCGCAGCAGCTGGCGGGTGTGGACAGCGTGATGCTGCGCCCCGAACGCATCAGCCTGGGGCTGGCCGAGCAGGCCCGCCTCAGCGGGCCGGTGCTCGATGTGCAGTATTTCGGCGCCTTTTCGCGCCTGCGCATGGACTGGGCCGGCGAGCCGGTGGTGGTGGACCTCAACCCGCTGCAGCTCGCGGCCATGCCGGGCGCGGGCGACACCGTGCACCTGCACTGGAGCGCCGATGCGGTGCATGCGCTCCAGGGAGTCGCCGCATGAACACGCTGGCCCTGCCGCTGCCGGTGGGCCGCACCGGCCCGCTGCGCCGCCTGTCGGACCTGCTCTACACCCGCCGTGGCCTGGCGCTCGGGGTGCTGCTGGTGCCGCCGCTGCTGTGGTTTGGCGTGGTCTACCTGGGCTCCCTGCTGGCGCTCCTGGCCAACAGTTTTTTCAGCCTCGACGAATTCTCCGGCGTGGTCGACCGCAGCACGCTGTCGCTGGCCAACTTCCGCGAGATGCTGCAGCCGGCCAACGTGGACGTGGTGCTGCGGACCGTGGGCATGGCGGTGGCGGTGACGGTGGCGTGCACGGCCATCGCCTTTCCCATCGCCTACTACATGGCGCGGTATGCACGCGGCCCGCAGAAAGCGTTGCTCTACATCGCCGTGATGCTGCCGCTGTGGTCCAGCTACCTGGTGCGGCTGTACGCCTGGAAGCTGCTGCTGGCCAAGGAGGGCGCCATCTCCTGGGTGCTGGCCGAGCTGCACCTGAGCTGGTTGCTGGAGGCCTTGCTGGCCACCCCCGGCATCGGCGGCAACTCGCTGTCCTTTTCGCGCCTGGGCACCTTCATCGTCTTTGTCTACATGTGGCTGCCCTTCATGATCCTGCCCATACAGGCGGCCATCGAGCGCATCCCCGGCTCGCTGCTCGAAGCTTCCAGCGACCTCGGCGCGCGTGGCGGCACCACCTTCTGGAAGGTGATTTTTCCGCTCGCCATGCCGGGCATCGCGGCCGGCTCGATCTTCACCTTTTCGCTGACGCTGGGCGACTACATCATCCCGCAGGTGATCGGCGACTCCACCCTGTTCATCGGCCAGGTGGTCTACCGCCAGCAGGGCGTGGCCGGCAACATCCCGTTTGCGGCGGCCTTCTCGCTGGTGCCCATCGTGGTGATCGGCATCTACCTGTGGATCGCCAAGCGGCTGGGGGCCTTCGATGCGCTCTGACCCGAACCGCGCCGGCTGGGCGCTCAAGGCCGCCACCTGGGCCGGCGTGCTGTTCCTGCACATCCCGCTGGCGCTCATCATCCTCTACGCCTTCAGCGCCGAGGACAAAAGCTACGTGTTCCCGCCGCCCGGCCTGACCACCCAGTGGTTCGCCGCCGCCTGGGCGCGCGAGGATGTCTGGGCCGCCATCGGCCTGTCCTTCCGTGTCGCCCTGATCGCCACCGCCATCGCCATGGTGCTGGGCACGCTGGCGGCGGCCGGGCTGGCGCGCACGCGTTTTTTCGGACGCGACGCGGTGTCGCTGCTGCTGATCCTGCCCATCGCCTTGCCCGGCATCATCACCGGCATCGCGCTGCGCACGGCCTACCACACGGCGGAGATCCCGTTCAGTTTCTGGACCATCGTCATCGGGCACGCCACCTTCTGTGTCGTGGTGGTCTACAACAACGCGGTGGCGCGGCTGCGGCGCACCAGCCCCTCGCTGATCGAGGCCTCCATGGACTTGGGCGCCGACACCTTCCAGACCATCCGTTACGTCATCCTGCCGCAGCTCGGCTCGGCCCTGCTGGCCGGTGGCCTGCTGGCCTTTGCGCTGAGCTTTGACGAGGTCATCGTGACCACCTTCACGGCGGGTCAGCAGACCACCTTGCCGATCTGGATGCTGCAGGAACTGATCCGCCCGCGCCAGCGGCCCGTCACCAACGTGGTGGCGGTGGCGGTGATCGCGCTGACCTTCATTCCCATCCTGGCCGCCTACTGCCTCACGCGGTCCGACGAACAACCCAGCGGACGCTGACCGGCCGCACCCCCTTCACCCACCGGAGACCACCATGGGCAAGACCCCCGACTTCCAGAACGCCATCCACACCGAGCTTTTCATCGACGGTCAGTTTGTGGCCGGCGAGGGCGAGGCGGAGCGTGTGCTCAATCCCGCCACCGGCGAGGTGATCGCCCGGGTGCCCGAGGCCTCGTTCGAGCAGATCCACCGCGCGGTGCTGGGCGCCAACCGCGCCTTCGACAGCTGGAGCGAAACCACACCCCAGGAGCGTTCGCGCCTGTTGCTCAAAATCGCCGATGCCGTCGAGGCGAACGCCGAGGCGTTTGCCCGGCTTGAATCGCTCAACTGCGGCAAGCCCCACGCCCGGGCGCTGGAAGACGAGATTCCGGCCATCGCCGACTGTTTCCGCTTTTTTGCCGGTGCCGCGCGTTGCATGAACGGCTCGGTGGCGGGCGAGTACCTGGCCGGCCACACCAGCATGATCCGGCGCGACCCCATCGGCGTGGTCGGGTCGATCGCGCCCTGGAACTACCCGCTGATGATGGCCGCCTGGAAAGCCGCCCCGGCGCTGGCAGCCGGCAACACGGTGGTGCTCAAGCCCAGCGAACAGACGCCGCTGACCACGCTGCTGCTGGCGCGCGTGGTGGCCGACATCCTGCCCAAGGGCGTGTTCAACGTGGTCTGCGGCCGCGGCCAGAGCGTGGGCCAGCCGCTGGTGGAGCACCCCATCGTGCGCATGGTCTCGCTCACCGGCGACGTGTCCACCGGCCGCAAGATCCTGCAGGCCGCCACCGGCACCCTCAAGCGCACCCACCTGGAGCTGGGCGGCAAGGCACCGGTGATCGTCTTCGACGACGCCGACGTCGACGCCGTGGTGGAAGGGGTGCGCACCTTTGGCTACTACAACGCCGGCCAGGACTGCACGGCCGCCTGCCGCATCTATGCCGGCGCCAAGGTCTACGACCGTCTGGTGGCCGACCTGAGTGCCGCCGTCAAGACCATCAAGATGGGCACGCAGGACGAGGCCGGTGTCGAGATGGGTCCGCTCATCACCGACCGTCAGCGCGACCGCGTGGCCAGCTTCGTGGAGCGCGCCCAGATGCTGGGCCACATGGAGGTCACGGCCGGCGGCAAGATGCGCCCGGGCGGGGGCTATTTCTACGAGCCCACCGTGATCGCCGGCGCGCGCCAGGACGATGAAATCGTGCGGCGCGAGGTGTTTGGCCCGGTGGTGTCCGTCACCCGCTTCACCGACCCCGACGAAGCCATCACCTGGGCCAATGACTCCGACTACGGCCTGGCCTCGTCGGTGTGGACCCAGGACGTGGGTCGCGCCATGCGGGTGGCGCGCAAGCTGCAGTACGGCTGCACGTGGATCAACACCCACTTCATGCTGGTCAACGAAATGCCCCACGGCGGCATGAAGGCCAGCGGGTACGGCAAGGACATGTCGATGTACGCGCTGGAGGATTACACGGTGGCCAGGCATGTGATGGTGAAGTTGTGATTCTCCCGCGCCGCGCCTAGGGGCGCGTGACCTCACCCCAGGGGCGACACCAGCCGTTGGCCGGATCTGCGGTGTCACTGGAAAAGACATTTCGCGCCGTTGGACTGTCATAAACTCAGGCGCTGTTTTTCTTACCCGGAACCAGCGCCATGAATCTTGTTTCCCTGGGTCACAGCGACCTGCGCGTGACGCCCATCTGCCTGGGCACCATGACCTTTGGCCAGCAGGTGGCCGAGGCCGAATCGCACCGCATCCTCGACCGCTCGCTGGAGCGTGGCGTCAACTTCATCGACACCGCCGAGATGTACGCCGTGCCGGCCACGGCCGAGACTTGCGGGTCGACCGAAACCTTCATCGGCCGGTGGTTTGCCAACAACCCCGGTGCGCGCCAGAAGCTGGTGCTGGCCACCAAGGTGGCCGGTCCCTCGCGTGGCATGCCCTGGGTCCGCGACGGCCAGGGCATGACGGCGCAGGACATCCTGGCCTCCTGCGAGGGCAGCCTGCGCCGCCTGCAGACCGACGTCATCGACCTCTACCAGATCCATTGGCCCGAGCGCAATGTGCCGGCCTTCGGCGCCGTCTACTACGACCCCAAGAAGGACCGCGCCGGCACCTCCATCCACGAGCAGCTGCAGGCCCTGGGCGAACTGGTGAAGGCCGGCAAGGTGCGCTACATCGGTCTGTCCAACGAGACGCCCTACGGCGTGCACGAGTTCGTGCGCCTGGCCGAGCAACACGGCCTGCCGCGGGTGGCCACGGTGCAGAACCCCTACTGCCTGATCAACCGCAGCCTCGACAACGGGCTGGATGAGACCATGCACCACCTGGGCGTGTCGCTGCTGGCCTATTCGCCGCTGGGCTTTGGCTTGCTCACGGGCAAATACGACGAGACCGGCATCCAGGGCGTGGCCCAGCCGCAGGGCCGCATGGCCATTTACGAATCGATGCAGAAGCAGCGCTGGGGCCGCCCCGAGGCCTTGGCCGTGGCCAAGATCTACAACCAGCTGGCGCGCGAGCACGGCCTCACGCCCACGCAGCTGGCGCTGGCCTTCTGCTACACCAACTGGCGCGTGGCCAGCACGATCATCGGCGTGACCTCGGTGGCGCAACTCGACGAGTGCCTGGATGCCTGGGGCACCACGCTGTCCGCCGACCTGCTCAAGGCCATTGACGCCATCCGCTGGGAGCACCGCGACCCGGCCCAGTGATATGGCCCACCCCTGCGCCGCGCCCGAGGGCGCGTCACCCCCTCAAGGGGGCGACGCCAGCCGTCCGGCGAAGCCGGCCCGGCGGTGTCCTGGGCTTGCATCGCAGCACCACCGAACATGGCAAAAAAGGCTCACGTGTCCGAAACCCCCGCCACCGCGCTGCTGAAGTCGCGCGGTGTCGAGTTCACCGAACACCCCTACGAGTACCTGGAGCACGGGGGAGCCCAGCACAGCGCCCGAGTGCTGGGGCTGGACCCGTTTGCCGTGGTCAAGACGCTGATCATGCAGGACGACAAGGCGCAGCCGCTGGTGGTGCTGATGCACGGCAACCGCACGGTGTCGACCAAGAACCTGGCGCGCCAGATCGGGCGCAAATCGGTCGAGCCCTGCAAGCCCGAGGTGGCCAACCGCCACAGCGGCTACCTGGTCGGCGGCACCTCACCCTTTGGTACCCGCAAGGCCATGCCCGTCTACGTGGAAGAATCCATCCTCGCGTTGCCGCGCATCTGGCTCAATGGCGGCAAACGCGGCTACCTGGTCGGCATCGCGCCGCAGACCTGCGTGGACCTGTTGGGCGCCCAGCCCGTGCGCTGTGCGCTCGAAGAATAAGGACAAGCATGCAAGATATTTATCCCGCCCTGGCCACCGTGGCCGCCTACCTGACCGGCTCCCTGTCGTTCGCCGTCATCGTCAGCCGCCTCATGGGCCTGAGCGATCCCCGCAGCTACGGCAGCAAGAACCCGGGCGCCACCAACGTGCTTCGCTCGGGCAACAAGGCCGCGGCGATCATCACGCTGTTGCTCGACGCCCTCAAGGGCTGGGTGCCGGTGGTGCTGGTGCAGGGCTGGGGCGGCGCCTGGGGCCTGGGTGAAGGCACGGTGGCCCTGGTCGGCCTGGCCGCCTTCCTCGGGCACCTCTACCCGGTGTTCTTCCGCTTCCAGGGTGGCAAGGGCGTGGCCACCGCGGCCGGCGTGCTGCTGGCGCTGGAGCCCTGGCTGGGCGGCGCCACGCTGCTGACCTGGCTCATCGTCGCCGTCTTTTTCCGGTACTCGTCGCTGGCCTCCATCGTGGCGGCGGTGTTCGCGCCGGCCTACTACCTGCTGGGCAACGGCGTGGCCTGGTACATGGCCAAGCCGGTGATGCTGTCCATCACCGCCATGGGCCTGCTGCTGCTGTGGCGCCACCGCGAGAACATCAACCGCCTGCTCGCAGGCAAGGAATCCAAACTGGGGAGCAAGAAGACATGAGCGAGAGCAGCCTGCAGCGTTTCCATGTGGGGCCGCGCCTGAGCGAGGCGGCGGTGTTCCACGGGGTGGTTTACCTCGCCGGCATGGTGCCCGAGCGCGGCGACACCGACATCCGTGGCCAGACCGCCGACGTGCTGGCCCAGATCGACCTGCGCCTGGCCGAATGTGGCAGCGACAAGACGCGCCTGCTGCGGGTGCAGATCTTCCTGAGCGACATCACCGACATCGCGGCCATGAACGAGGTCTGGGACGCCTGGGTGGCGCCGGGGCACGCGCCGCCGCGCGCCACGGTGCAGGCTGCGCTGGGCAACCCGGACTGGAAGATCGAAGTCATCGCGACCGCGGCGCAGCGCTGAGGGCCATCAGGCCAGCGCCGCCATCTGGAGCAGGCGCACGTGGTTCAAGCGCACCCGCACGCTGCGGGTGACCAGTGCGGCCTCCACCTGGTGCGGCTCGGCGTCGGTGCGCAGCAGAGGCGGGTCGGGGATGGGGTTGCCCTGCGCGTCGAGCACCTGGGCCACCAGCGGCGTACCGGGCTGTTCGGTGCGCCGCAGCACCACCGCCACCGATTGATCTTGCAGACGCACGAAGGTGCCCGGCGGGCAGATGCCAACGATGCGCAGCAGGGTGTGGCCCACCGGGTCGGGGGCGTTGCCGCGCCGGGCCACCACGTTGCGGCCCGAGTCGGTGATGCAGCGGCCGCTGCGGGTCTCGCGCGGGCTGATCAGCGCGGTGTAGCGGTCGGTGGCCATCAGGATGCGGGTGAGCAGCGTCATGGGGCCGTCGGCCTCGGTCTGCAGGTCGGGCGCGTCGTGGTGGCGGGCCACGATCTCCAGCCACACGGGATCGGTCACGCCCATGCTCTCCAGCAGCGCCACGCCATCGAGCGCGTGGCTGTCGATCTGCCGCTTCTGGGCCGGTGTCGGCTGGCTGGCCTGCAGGGCCAGGTCGTCCTGCACCCGCGTCATCGCAATGTTCATGGTCAGCGCCGCACGGTCCAGGCTGCGCACCAGGCCGGCGTCGTCCACCATCTCGCTGGCCACCAGGTGGCACAGGCTGGCGCACACCAGCGCGTGCGAGGCGCTGTAGCCCACGTTGCTGGAGGCTGCGAGCTGCAGCATCAGGTAGAGCGAGCCGTCGGCATCGGTCTGCAGCAGCGCGACCATGTGCTGCTCGATCTGCAGCAGGTCGTGCACAAAATCCTCGGCCTCGCCCGGCGCCCGCAGCAACCGCGACAGGCGGGTTTCCATGTCGGTCCAGGCGCCGGTCAGGTCGCTGGCCGCGGGCCAGCTGTTCGTGGGGGTGGCGGTCATGCGCGGGGGGTCAGTAGCGTTTTTCGAGGGTCAGGGTCGTGTTCTCGCGCTTGAGCTGGAAACGCGACAGGAAGCTGTTGCCCAGCAGCACGTGCGACATGGGGGTGGGCATCACCACGGCGGGCACGTCGTAGAGGGTCGCGTCGCCCAGCTTCACGCTGGCGAGCTGCACCTGGTGGCCGATCACCACGCCGTTGGCGGTGTTCATCTGCACCGGCCGGCCCACTTCGGGCTTGATGCCGATGCGTTCCGCATCCGCCCGGCCCATGGCCACCACGGTGGCGCCGGTGTCGACCAGGAACTCGACGTGTTTGCCGTTGATCTGGCCCGCGCTGATGAAATGCCCGCCATGCCCGGCCTCCAGCACGACGCGGCTGCCGTTGCCCCGTGCCGGCGCGGTCGCCTGGGTCAGCGGGCTCTGGCCCAGGCGCAGGGTCAAGCGCTCGCCGCCGACTTCGACCACCGCGCCGTCGGGCAGCACCTGCAGCAGCTTGGCCTCGCCCACGCTCTGGCCGGGGCCGATGAAGCGTGGCGGCTCGTTGCCCACGATCAGCAGCGCCTTGCCACCCGCCAGCCCGCCCAGCTGCACCGCCTGCGCACCGGCCAGCAGCGGCAGCAGCGCCGTCAACAGGCTGGTCAGCAGACGGCGGGCGGACATGGCGGCGCCTGTTTCAGTCGCGGAAGTTGTCGAAGGACAGCGGCAGGTCGGCCAGGTCCTTCTTGATCAGCGCCATCGCCATCTGCAGGTCGTCGCGTTTGGCGCCGGTGACACGCACCGCGTCGCCCTGGATGGCGCCTTGCACCTTGAGCTTGCTGGCCTTGAGCGCGGCCTGGATCTTCTTGCCGTCCTCGGTGGCGATGCCGCTGCGCACCTTGACCACCTGCTTGACCTTGTCGCCGCCGATCTTCTCGATCTTGCCGGCGTCGAGGAAGCGCACGTCGACGTTGCGTTTGGTCAGCTTGTTCTTGAGGATGTCGTCGACCTGGCCGATCTGGAAGTCGCTGTCGCCGAACAGGGTGATCTCCTTGTCCTTGAGTTCCACGGCAGCGCTGCTGCCCTTGAAGTCAAAGCGGGTGCCGATCTCGCGCGAGGTCTGCTCGATGGCGTTTTTCACTTCCACCAGATTGGGATCGAGTACGGTGTCAAAAGAAGGCATGGCGGGGGGCTTTTCAGGGGCGAATGAGACAATCCACGGATGTTAGTCGAGAACAACGTGTCGCTCCAGCCGTACAACAGCTTCGGCATCGTGGCCCGGGCGCAGCAGCTCGTGCGTGTGCGCAACGGCGCAGATCTGCCGGCCCTGCTGGGCGCGCCCGAATGGGCGGCCACGCCGCGTTTCGTGCTGGGCGGCGGCAGCAACCTGGTGCTGACCGGCGACATCAAGGCCCTGGTGCTCAAGGTCGAAATCCCCGGGCGCCGCCTGGTCGAGGAAACGCACAAAGGCTGGCTGGTGGAGGCCGGCGCGGGCGAAAACTGGCACGACTTCGTGGCCTGGACCCTGGCCCAGGGCTGGCCGGGGCTGGAAAATCTGGCCCTGATCCCCGGCACCGTGGGCGCCACGCCGGTGCAGAACATCGGCGCCTACGGCGTGGAGCTGCAGGACCGTTTCCACTCGCTGGACGCGATCGAACTCGACGCCGGGCGGCCCTTCACGCTCGACGCCGCCCAGTGCGGGTTCGGCTACCGAGATTCGGTCTTCAAGCACGAGCGCGCGGGCGACAGCGGCTTTGGGTTGGCTGGCCGCGCCCTCATCACCCGGGTGCGGTTCTGGCTGCCCAAGCCATGGAAGCCGGTGCTGGGCTACCTGGACCTGGAACGCAAGATGGCGGAAACCGGCAACAGCATGCCCGACGCCCAGACCCTGTTCGACTGGGTGGTGGCCATCCGCCGCGCCAAGCTGCCCGACCCGGCGGTCATTGGCAACGCCGGCAGTTTCTTCAAGAACCCCACCGTCACGCCCGAGCAATGCGCCGACATCATCGCCCGCGACCCGAAAGTGGTGCACTACCCCATGGCCGACGGCAGCATCAAGCTGGCCGCCGGCTGGCTGATCGATGCCTGTGGCTGGAAGGGCAAAAGTGTGGGCCACGCCGGCGTGTACGAGAAACAGGCGCTGGTGCTGGTCAACCGGGGCGGGCGCGAGAACCCCTGCACCGGCGGCGAGGTGATGACCTTGGCCAAGGCCATACAGACCAGCGTGTATGAGCGCTTCGGCATCCGGCTGGAGCCGGAGCCGGTGGTCATCTGAACTTTCAGCTGGCGGCCTGGTCGCTCAAGGCCTCCAGCCGGTAGCCCTGGCGGTAGACCGACACCAGTTTGTAGCCCCGTTCGGGCTGCAGCCCCAGCACCGAGCGCAGGCGCGAGATGTGGGTGTCCAGCGTGCGGCTCGGCAGTTCCTGGGAATCGGCATGCTCCGGCGACCAGATCGATTCGAGCAGGTGGGCCCGTGACAGCAGCCGGCCGGTGTTGCGGAACATGAACAAGGCCAGCTCGAACTCCTTTTTGGTCAGCGTGACCGGCTGGTTGTCGATTTCCACGGCATTGCGGTCGACCAGGAAGCGGTAGGGGCCCCAGCTCAGTGCTTCGGGGGCGTGGTCCGCGTAGCTGCGCCGCAGCAGCGCCTTCACCCGGGCATTGAGTTCGCCCACCCGCACCGGCTTGACCATGAAGTCATCGGCTCCCGCGCTCAGGCCCTCGATGATGGCCGCCTCGTCCTGGCGGCTGGTGACGAACAGGATGGGCACCGCTTCCTTGACATGCTGGCGCACCCAGCGCACCACGTCGGGCCCGACCCCGTCGGGCAAGACCCAGTCGACCACCAGCAGGTCGAAGGTCTCGCGCAGCAGCATTTTCTGGAACTGCCGCACCGTCGTGAAGGTGTGGCATTCGTGGCCCATGGCCTTGAGGGCGTATTTCGTCAGCTCCAGCTGACCTTCGTCGTCGTCCAAGGTGGCGATGCGCATCCGACTGTCTCCCTGTGGTGGCCGCTGCGGATCCAGTCGATCCGTGCGCACGCTGCGATTTTTTTAGCACAAAGGTCAATTTATGTAAATTCCGCAGCCGATCGACAGGGCCTCACCCGACGAAGGGTGTGCGACCAAAAAAAACGGACGCCCAGGCGTCCGTTTGTGTTCAGGCCGAAGCACGGGGCTTCACTTCTTCTTGTCGCCTTCCAGGCTCAGCATGTTGGCGCCTTCGCCCAGCGACAGCAGGCCGCTGTGGGCGTAGATGCCCAGCTTGGCGCGGGTGTCGGTGATGTCCAGGTTGCGCATGGTGAGCTGGCCGATGCGGTCCAGCGGCGAGAAGGGCGCGTCCTCCACCTTTTCCATCGACAGGCGCTCGGGCGCGTAGGTCAGGTTGGGGCTGTCGGTGTTGAGGATGCTGTAGTCGTTGCCACGGCGCAGCTCCAGCGTCACCTCGCCGGTCACGGCGCGCGCCACCCAGCGCTGGGCGGTCTCGCGCAGCATGATGGCCTGCGGGTCGAACCAGCGGCCCTGGTAGAGCAGGCGGCCCAGGCGCAGGCCGCCCATGCGGTATTGCTCGATGGTGTCTTCGTTGTGGATGCCGGTGACCAGGCGCTCGTAGGCGATGTGCAGCAGCGCCATGCCCGGGGCTTCGTAGATGCCGCGGCTCTTGGCCTCGATGATGCGGTTCTCGATCTGGTCGCTCATGCCCAGGCCGTGGCGCCCGCCGATTTCGTTGGCCTTGAGGAACAGGGCCACCGGGTCGCTGAAGCTCTCGCCGTTGAGGGCGACAGGCTGGCCTTCCTCGAAGCGCACGGTCACCTCTTCGGCCTTCACGTCCACCTCGGGCTTCCAGAACGCCACGCCCATGATGGGGTTGACGATGCGGATGCCACTGCTCAGCAGCTCCAGGTCCTTGGCCTCGTGGGTGGCGCCCAGCATGTTGCTGTCGGTGCTGTAGGCCTTCTCGGCGCTCATCTTGTAGCCAAAGCCATTGGCCGTCATGAAGGCGCTCATTTCGGCGCGCCCGCCCAGTTCGTCGATGAACTGCTGGTCCAGCCAGGGCTTGTAGATCTTCAGGCTGGGGTTGGTCAGCAGGCCGTAGCGGTAGAAACGCTCGATGTCGTTGCCCTTGAAGGTGCTGCCGTCGCCCCAGATGTTGACGTCGTCTTCCTTCATGGCCGCCACCAGCATGGTGCCGGTCACGGCGCGGCCCAGCGGGGTGGTGTTGAAGTAGGTGATGCCGCCGGTGCTGATGTGGAAGGCGCCACACTGGATGGCGGCGATGCCTTCGTGCGCCAGCTGGGTGCGGCAGTCGATCAGGCGGGCTTTCTCGGCGCCATAGGCCACGGCCTTGCGCGGGATTTCGTCGTAGTCCGACTCGTCGGGCTGGCCCAGGTTGGCGGTGTAGGCATAGGGCACGGCGCCCTTTTGCTTCATCCACAGCAGGGCGGCGGAGGTGTCCAGGCCGCCCGAGAAGGCGATGCCGACTTTTTGCCCCTTGGGCAGGTTTTGCAGGATGGTGGCCATGTGGTGGTCGCTTTTCAGCCGAAGTGGCAGATGTAGTGGTAGGCCTCGGTCACCCGGATGTCGAAGCTGGAGTTGCCCGGGATGCTGAACTTGTCGCCGGGGCCCGACCTGAGCCAGGTGTCGCTGCCCTTGAGCTTGTACTCGCAGCCGCCGGCCACACACTCCATGATCTCGGGCGCGCCGGTGTTGAAGGTCAGGGTGGCGGGCAGCACCACGCCGACCGACTTCTTGGTGCCGTCGGCGAAGGTGACGCCGTGGCTGACGCACTTGCCGTCGAAGTAGACGCTGGCCTGGGTGTTGACGGACACGCCGTCGAGGGTGGTGGTGGTCATGGGCTTGAGTGGGCTGAAAAATCCAGCATTTTAGATTCTGGCCCGCCAGTCCTCGGCGCTGAAGCCCACCGTCACCGCGTCGGCCCACTGCACCACCGGGCGTTTGATGACGCTGGGCTGGGCCAGCATCAGGGACTTGGCGCTGGTGCCATCGGTGACCGTGGCCCGCGTCGCCTCGTCCAGCTTGCGCCAGGTCGTGCCCTTGCGGTTGAGCACACGCTCCCAGCCGGCGCTGGCCAGCCAGTGGTCCAGGGCGGCTTCGGGCACACCCTGCTTCTTGAAATCGTGAAAAACGTGTTCGACGCCGTGTTCCACCAGCCAGGTGCGGGCCTTCTTCACGGTGTCGCAGTTGGGGATGCCGTAGAGGGTGATCATGGACAGGGATTGTCCGGCATCCGGCAGGGCGGTTGCCAGCCTGCGAAAATCGGGGGATGACATCCGCTGCCGCACCGCTTCCCGACACCCTGGCCGACTGGCTGGCCCACTGCGAACGCCAACACCCCAAGGGCCAGCACGGCATCATCCTTGGGCTGGACCGCGTGCGCGCCGTGGCGCAACGGCTCAACGGCGGCGCCGGCCTGCGCTTCGAGGCCCCGGTCATCACCGTGGCCGGCACCAATGGCAAGGGTTCCACCTGCGCCATGCTGGAGGCCATCTGCCAGCAGGCCGGCTACCGCACCGGCGTCTACACCTCGCCGCACCTGGTGCACTTCGAGGAGCGCTGCCGCCTGCTGGGCCAGGCCATCGCCACGGCCGAGCTGCTGCCGGCCTTTGCCGACGTGGAGCGGGCCCGTCTGTCGGGCGAGCCCATCGTGCTGACCTATTTCGAATTCACCACCCTGGCCATCCTGCTCACCCTGTCGCGCCAGCCGCTGGACGTGGTGGTGCTGGAGGTGGGCCTGGGCGGGCGCCTGGACGCCGTCAACATCGTGGATGCCGACTGCGCTGTGATCACCAGCATCGACCTCGACCACACCGACCTGCTGGGCGCCGACCGTGAGGCCATTGGCTACGAGAAGGCCGGCATCATGCGCACCGGCCGCCCGGTGGTGCTGAGCGACCCAATGCCACCGCAGAGCATCGTCGACCGGGCGCGCGAGATCGACGCGCCGCTGTGGCGCATCGGCACCGACTTCCACTTCGCTGGCGACCGCCAGCAGTGGGGCTGGGCCATGCACCCCAGCCACGGCGGGCGCCGCTACGCCGGCCTGGCCTACCCGGCGCTGCGCGGCGCCAACCAGTTGGTCAACGCCTCGGGCGTGCTGGCCGCGCTCGAAGCCCTGCGTCCGCGCCTGCCGGTCACGGCCCAGGCGGTGCGCAACGGCCTGGCCATGGTCGATCTGCCGGGCCGTTTCCAGATCGTGCCGGGGCAGCCAGCGCTGGTGCTGGACGTGGCGCACAACCCGCACTCGGTGGCGGCGCTGGCCGAAAACCTGGACGCCATGGGCTTCTACCCGACCACCCACGCGGTGTTTGGCGCCATGGCCGACAAGGACCTCGCCCCCATGCTCGCGCGGGTGGCGCCGCTGATCGACCGCTGGTACTTCTGCGACCTGCCCACACCGCGCGCCGCCACGGCCGCCCACCTGGCCACCGCCTGGAACGAAGCCGGCCTGGCCAAGGGCAAAAACGTGCCGGTGTCCACCCACGGCGGCCCCCAGCAGGCCCTGGACGCGGCCGTGGCGCAGGCCGACCCGGCTGATAGAATCGTGGTCTTTGGGTCCTTCTTCACCGTCGGTGGGGTCTTGCAAGCGGGCGTGCCGCGGCTGTCGGCCCCGCACCTCGCGGCCTGATCCTCAGCGCCGACCTGCGGCCAACACGCCATGTTCAAGTCACGATCTGCCAGCCAGGGCGCTGCCGTTGCTCCCGAGTCCCTGGAGGCCGTGCGCCGCCGGGCGCGCCACCGCCTCATCGGCGCCGCCGTGCTGGTGCTGGTGGGCGTGGTCGGTTTCCCCCTGATTTTCGACACCCAGCCGCGCCCCATCGCGGTGGATATTCCCATCGAAATTCCGGCACGCCAGAACACCAAGCCACTGGTGGTGCCCGCCAAGCCCGATGCCCCCGCCAGCCTCAAGGACAGTCTGGGCGAGCGCGAACAGGTGGTGGCCAGCGGCACCCCCGTCGAGCACAAGCCGGAGGCGCCAAAAGGGGAGCCCAAGGCCGAACACAAACCCGACACCAAGCCCGAGGTGAAGGCCGAGGCGAAAGCGGAACACAAGCCCGACCCCAAGCCGGACGCCAAACCCGAGGCCAAGCCCACGCCCAAGGCCGACACGGCCAGCGACGCGGCGCGCGCCCAGGCCGCGCTGGACGACAAGGCCGCCGAACGCATCGTGGTCCAGGTGGGCGCCTATGCCGAACGTGCCCGGGCCCAGGAAGTGCGCCTCAAGCTGGAGCGTGCCGGCCTCAAGACCTACACCCACGTGGCCAACACGCCTGAGGGCGAGCGCATCCGCGTGCGCACCGGCCCCTACGCCAACCGTGCCGAAGCCGAAAAGGCAGCGGCCAAGGTCAAGGCCCTGGGCCTGCCCACGGCCATCCTGACGCTGTGAGCACGCGCCAGCCCCGCGAGTGCTTGTGATGAACATCGCCACCGTCGACATCGTTCTGCTGATCGTGCTGCTGGCCTCGGTGGTGATCGGCGCCTGGCGCGGCCTGCTCTACGAAGTGCTGTCGGTGCTGGGTTGGGTGGCCGCCTTTGTGCTGGCCCAGTGGCTGGCGGTGGATGCCGCCGAATGGCTGCCGCTCAAAGGGGCCTCCGAACCCTTGCGTTACGCGGCCGGCTTTGCGGTGGTTTTCGTGGCCGTGGCCTTCGCCGCCGGTTTCCTGGCCTGGCTGGTCAAGAAGCTGGTCGAGTCGGTGGGCCTGCGACCCGTGGACCGCACGCTGGGCGCCCTGTTCGGTCTGTTGCGTGGCGCGGTGCTGCTGCTCGGCGTGGCACTGGTGGTGGTCATGACACCGCTGCGCGAAACCGAGGCCTGGCGCGAGTCGGTCGGTGCCTCCGCCCTGGGCAGCACCCTGCACACCCTGCGTCCCCTGTTGCCCGAACCCCTGGTTACCTACATCCCCTGAGGACCCTCCCATGTGTGGAATCGTCGGCGTTGTTCACAACGCACCCGTCAATCAGTTGATCTATGACGCCTTGCTGCTGCTGCAGCACCGCGGCCAGGACGCCGCTGGCATCGTCACGCAGTTGGACCGCAAGTTCTTCATGCACAAGGCCAAGGGCATGGTGCGCGACGTGTTCCGCACCCGCAACATGCGCGCGCTGCCGGGCAACACCGGCCTGGGCCAGGTGCGTTACCCCACGGCGGGCAATGCCTTCAGCGAGGAAGAGGCCCAGCCCTTCTACGTGAACGCCCCTTTTGGCCTGGTGCTGGTGCACAACGGCAACCTGACCAACGCCCACGCACTCAAGCACGAGCTGTTCCAGACCGACCACCGCCACATCAACACCGAGAGCGACTCCGAGGTGCTGCTCAACGTGGTGGCCCACGAAATCGAGAAGGCCACCCGCGGTGTGCCGCTGCAGGCCGACGACGTGTTCAAGGCCGTGCACGCGGTGCACAAGCGGATCAAAGGCTCCTACGCCGTGATCTCGCTGATCGCCGGCCACGGCCTGCTGGCCTTCCGCGACCCCTACGGCATCCGCCCGCTGTGCATCGGCCGTAACGCCGAGGGCGCCTTCATGGTGGCCAGCGAATCGGTGGCCCTGGAGGGCGCGGGTTTTGCGTTCGAGCGCGACGTGGCGCCTGGTGAGGCGGTGTTCGTGTCGCTGGACGGCCAGATGCGCACCCAACAGTGCGCCGATGCGCCCCGGCACTACCCCTGCGTGTTCGAGTTCGTCTACCTGGCGCGGCCAGACTCGGTGATGGACGGGATCTCGGTCTACCAGGCCCGGCTCAACATGGGCGAGACACTGGCCAAGCGGGTGATCTCCACCGTGCCGCCCAACGAGATCGACGTCGTCATCCCGATTCCGGAATCCAGCCGCCCCAGCGCCATGCAGCTGGCCCAGCTGTTGGGCATTCCGTACCGCGAAGGTTTCGTCAAGAACCGCTACGTGGGCCGCACCTTCATCATGCCGGGCCAGGCGGTGCGCAAGAAGTCGGTGCGCCAGAAGCTCAACGTCATCGGCAGCGAGTTCAAGGGCCGCAACGTGCTGCTGGTGGACGACTCCATCGTGCGTGGCACCACCTCCAAGGAAATCGTGCAGATGGCGCGCGACGCCGGTGCCCGCAAGGTCTACATGGCCAGCGCCGCGCCGCCGGTGCGCTACCCCAACGTCTACGGCATCGACATGCCGACCAAAAGCGAGCTGGTGGCGCACGGCCGCAGCATCGACGAGATCCGCCAGATCATCGGCTGCGACGCGCTGATCTACCAGGATGTGGACGCGATGAAGAAGGCCATCGGTTCGCTGAATCCGGCGCTGAGCGGCTTCGACGCCTCGTGTTTCGACGGCGTCTACGTCACCGGCGACGTGACCTCGGACGACATCGTGCGCCTCAATGAAAAACGCGTCGGCACCGAAGAGGGCGAGGACGACACATCGCGCCTGGCCTTGCCCAACTCCCAGGAAGGCTGACCCATGGCGAAGAGCGGATTGCACCCCGACACCCTCGCCGTGCGCGAAGCCGTCGAGCGCTCCCAGTACGGCGAGAACTCCGAGGCCTTGTACCTGACCAGCGGCTACGTCCAGCCCAGCGCCGAAGTCTCGGCCCGGCGTTTTGCCGGTGACGAGGACGGCTTTACCTACGGCCGCTACGGCAACCCCACGGTGGCCAGCTTCGAGCGCCGCCTCGCGGCCATGGAGGGCGCCGAGGCCTGCATGTCCACCGCCTCGGGCATGTCGGCCATCCTCATGATGTGTTTGGGCCTGCTCAAGGCCGGCGATCACGTGGTGTGTTCGCAGTCCATGTTCGGCTCCACCATCAAGCTCATCGGCTCCGACCTGGCCAAGTTCGGTGTCGAGTCCAGCTTCGTTCCGCAGACCGACATCGCCGCCTGGAAGGCCGCCGTCAAGCCGAACACTCGGCTGCTGTTCGCCGAGACGCCCACCAACCCGCTGACCGAGGTCTGCGACATCCGCGCCCTGGCCGACATCGCCCACAACGCGGGTGCGCTGCTGGCGGTGGACAACTGTTTCGCCACGCCGGCGCTGCAAAAGCCCATGTTGTTCGGTGCCGACATCGTCATGCACTCGGGCACCAAGTACCTGGACGGCCAGGGCCGTGTGATGGCCGGCGCCCTGTGCGCCAGCCAGCAGATGGTGACCGAGAAGTTCCTGCCCGTGCTCAAGAGCGGCGGCATGACACTCGCGCCCTTCAACGCCTGGGTCGTGCTCAAGGGCCTGGAGACGCTGGACATCCGCATGAAGGCCCAGACCGCACGCGCCCAGGCCGTGGCGCAGTGGCTGCAGGACCATCCGGCCGTGGCCCGCGTGTACTACCCCGGCCTGAGCAGCCACCCGCAGCACGAGCTGGCCCTGGCCCAGCAATCGGGCCTGGGTGGCGCGGTGGTGTCCTTCGACGTCAAGGCCGCCGACCCGGACCAGGCGCGCAAACGCGCCTTCCATGTGCTCGACAGCATGCAACTGCTGTCCCTGTCCACCAACCTGGGTGACACCAAGACCCTGGTGGCGCACCCCGCCAGCACCTCGCACGGTCGCCTCACCGAGGCCCAACGCCAGGCGGCCGGCGTCACGCAGGGGCTGATCCGCGTGGCCGTGGGCCTCGAACACTTTGACGACGTCACGGCCGACCTCGACCGTGGCCTGCGCACCCTCTGATATGTCCACCCAAGTCCGCACCCGTTTCGCTCCGTCGCCCACCGGTTTCATCCACCTGGGCAACATCCGTTCGGCGCTCTACCCGTGGGCGTTCGCGCGTGCCACCGGTGGCACCTTCATCCTGCGCATCGAAGACACCGACCTGGAGCGTTCCAGCCAGGCCGCGGTGGACGTGATCATCGAAGGCATGAAGTGGCTGGGCCTGGACCACGACGAGGGGCCGTTCTACCAGATGCAGCGCATGGACCGCTACAAGGCGGTGCTGGCCGAGATGGTGGACAAGGGCCTGGTCTACCCCTGCTACATGAGCGTGGCCGAGCTCGACGCCTTGCGCGAGCGCCAGATGGCCGCCAAGGAAAAGCCGCGCTATGACGGCACCTGGCGGCCCGAGCCGGGCAAGGTCCTGCCGCCGGTACCCGAGGGTGTCAAGCCGGTGCTGCGCTTCAAGAACCCGCAGGGCGGTGTGGTGGCCTGGGACGACAAGGTCAAGGGCCGCATCGAGATCGCCAACGCAGAGCTCGACGACCTCGTGATCGCGCGCCCCGACGGCACGCCCACCTACAACTTCTGCGTGGTGGTCGATGACATCGACATGGCCATCACGCACGTGATCCGTGGCGACGACCACGTCAACAACACGCCGCGCCAGATCAACATCTTCGAGGCGTTGGGCCAGCAACCGCCGGTCTACGCCCACCTGCCCACCGTGCTCAACGAGCAGGGCGAGAAGATGAGCAAGCGCAACGGCGCCAAGCCCGTGACGCAGTACCGCGACGAAGGTTACCTGCCCGACGCCATGGTGAACTACCTGGCCCGCCTGGGTTGGAGCCACGGTGACGACGAGATCTTCAGCCGCGCGCAGTTCCTCGAATGGTTCAACCTCGATCACCTGGGCCGCAGCGCCGCCCAGTTCGACGAAGCCAAGCTGCGCTGGGTCAACGCCCAGCACCTCAAGGCCATGGCCGACGACGCTCTGGCACCGTTGGTGGCGGAGCAACTGACCCAGCGCGGGCTGCTGGCCGACGAGCGCCTGCCCCGCATCTGCGGCCTGTTCAAGGACCGCTGCGACACCACTGTGGCGCTGGCGGACTGGGCCGCCACCTTCTACGCCGACGTGACGCCCAAGGCAGAGGACTTGGCGCAACACGTGACCGACGTGGTCAAACCCGCGATCGCGCAGTTGGCCGAGTTGCTGTCGCAGTGTCCGTGGGACAAGGTCTCGATCGCCGCTGTGCTCAAGCAGGTGCTGGGCGCGCATGGCCTGAAGATGCCCCAACTGGCGATGCCGGTGCGCGTGCTGGTGCTGGGCACCCCCCAGACGCCTTCGCTCGACGCGGTGCTTGAATTGCAGATCCGCGAAAAAGTTTTGGGGCGCTTGCAAAAGGCGTGAAAACTGCCCTATAATTTGAGGCTTGCTAGGATGCAACGTCAAACGGTGAAAACTGAATGATGGAGCGGTTTGGCAAACAGCAGACTTGTTGGGGGTATAGCTCAGCTGGGAGAGCGCTTGCATGGCATGCAAGAGGTCAGCGGTTCGATCCCGCTTACCTCCACCAACAAAGCACGGAGAATCGTTGTTTCAACGTGCTAGAATGCGAGGCTTCGGAAGTTGCAAGACTTTTGAAGATACTGGAAACAGTCCAAGGTTTTGACCCTATCGTCTAGAGGCCTAGGACATCACCCTTTCACGGTGAGTACCGGGGTTCGAATCCCCGTAGGGTCGCCAAGTTGTAGCGCTTGGTTGGTTGACGCAAGTTGGCCGGCGAATGCTGCCTACCAGGAGTGGTAGTTCAGTTGGTTAGAATACCGGCCTGTCACGCCGGGGGTCGCGGGTTCGAGTCCCGTCCACTCCGCCAAAATCGAAGCCGTTGTGAACGCAAGTTCACGACGGCTTTTTGTTTTTCGCTTGACCTGTCACAGCGCAAACACCTCGCCCAGCGGCGGGGTGCCCACATTGCTGGCTGTGGCGGGCGGGTTCGGTGGCATCGCCGCCACGCGCGCCGCCCGGGCGAAGGCCATCATGTCGTCCAGGGGCACCGCACGCGAAAACAGGTGTCCCTGTCCCTGGCGGATCCCCAGCTGGTACAGGGTCTGCAGTTGCTCTTCCGTTTCAACACCTTCGGCCACAAAGGTGGTCCCGTAGCGCCGCGCCGATTCGAGCGCGAGCTCGATCGCGGAGCGCATGCGGGGGTTGCCGATCATCGCCACCATGGTGTGGTCGACCTTGAGTTCCGAGAACTGGAAACGCGCCAGCACGGTGAGCGCCGAGTAGCCGCTGCCAAAGTCATCAAGCGAGAGATGGATGCCGCTGTCGTTCAGCACGCGGGCGTTGTCTCTGACCGAATCGATGTCGGGCACGGGGTCGTACTCCGTCAATTCCAGCACGATGGCAGCGCGCGGCAGGGCGTGGTGGTCCATCAGGTCGCGCAGGCGCAGGGCAAAGTGGGCCGTCACCATGGAGGCGCTGGAGATGTTGACCGACAGCGGACAAGCGTGACCCGTGCTGACCCAGCGTTGCGCGTCGCGGCAAGCACGCTCGATGGTGCTCCATTCGAACGCGGCCAGCAGCTTGTGCCGGACGGCCAGGGCCAGCACCTGCCCGGGTGGCACCAGCGCACCCTGATCGTCGTGGCAGCGCAGCAGCGCCTCGGCCCCCAGCACCTCGCGGGTGCACAAATCGCACTTGGGCATGTAGGCCAATGGTGGCGTGCCGGTGTCTATCCACTCGCCCAGCTGGGCCAGCAGTTGCAGCTCGCGGCGGGCGGCGTGGGCGAAACTGGTGTGCAGGAACTGCACGTTGCGCGCATCGTTGCCCTGGGCCTGCAGGTACAAGGCCAGATCGCGCAATGCGGTGGCGGCGTCGGCGTGGCAACGCAGGTCGCAGTTGGCCACCGTCACGGTCAGCACCGGCACCGCGCCCGAGGTGGCGAGGTCTTGCAGTCTCATGTTGAGCCCTTGATGGATGCGGTGGGCCAGGCCCGACTGCTCCAGCGCCGACACCGTCGTGCCCTGCAGGACCAGCACCAGGCTCAGGTCGGTGAACTGGAACGCACGCGCACCAAAGGGCTGAAGCAGTTCCACCAGAGGTTCCTCGTGCACCGCGCCCGACAGCCGCTGTAAAAAACGCTCGCTCCATTCGTGTCCCTGCGAGAGCAGCATCTGCGTGTGGTTGCTGACGCTGATGCTGAGCAGCGCCACCTGCTTGGGCGCAGCCCGGCGGACATGGCGGTCCAGGTGCTCGCTCAGCGCGCGCCGGTTGGGCAACTGGGTCAGCGAGTCCTTGCGGCTGTTGAGCCAGTCGTTTTGCTGGCGCCGGCGGTCCTGGGCGTCGAGCTTGAACATGGCGAACACACCGCCGAGGAACAACAGGGCCGGCCCGGCCATGAGGGTCTTGCGCACCAGGGAGCCCAGCGAGTTTTTGTAAGGAAGGAGTTCGAACGGCACCCAATCCTTGGGCAGCTGGTGCAGGCCCAGCAGCGCCAGCCCGGACAGGATCAGGGTCACCGATCGCAGCGCCCAGATCCACAGCACGCGGCGCACCGTCACGTCGGCGAGTTCCAGGTCGACGTACCACCGGTGGGCCCACACGCCGCCCAGGGTCACGATGGCCATGTCGATCGCGGTGTAGACCGCCTGCACGCTGCCGGCCCACTGCAGGCGGGCACCATAAATCAGCACATAAGCCAGGGCGCCACCTCGCCAGCCGCCCAGCATGCCCGCGAGAAACAGCAGGTCGTAGCGGATGGGCGCGCTGGACGGTGGGGGCAGGTAGAGGTGGAGCAGCGCGCTGATGGCGTAGCCGCTGAGGCCCAGGACGACGCTGTACATCCAGCCGGCCTGCCGTGGCGTGATGCGCAGCGGGCGCGTCACCACCAGGATCAAGGCCAGCAGCCCCAGGACCGCCGCGTACTGCCACATGAACATGGGGATGGGCCCCAGTTCGAAACGGATCAATTCCAGCCAGCTCATGCTGTTCTCCCTGCCCGCGTGTGTCGCGGGTGGGGACAACATAGCATCAACTGCTGAAAATGTAATTTATTGTCAAATTTATCGTTAAAGATTGTTGACGTTGCTGCCCGGTGGCGTGGGCTTGCCCCAGCGAAGCAGGCCGGTGGCCAGTGCAATGCCGACCAGGATCACGCCGCCACACACCACCATCCAGCCGGTCAGTGCCTCGCCCAGGAACACCGTGCCGTAGAGGATGGCGAACAGCGGAATCATGAAGGTCACGGTCACGGCCTTGCTCGGGCCGGCCTTGGCGATGAGGCGGAAATACAGGATGTAGGCCACGGCGCTGCACAGCACGGCCAGCGCCACGATGGCCAGCCAGGCGGTGGCGCCGGGGGGCTGCTCGGGCCAGTACACGATGGTCGGGACGGCCAGGCCCACGCTGGCGCCGATCTGGCTGCCGGTGGCGTTGGCCAGCGGTGGCACGCCGCCCAGGAAACGCTTGGCGTGGTTGGCCGCCAGGCCGTAGCACAGTGTGGCGGCCAGGCAGGCCAGCACGGCCCAGCCGGTGCCGCCGGGCTTGAAGCTGGCCTTTTCCCAGGACAGCAGGGCCACGCCGGCAAATCCCAGGGCCAGACCCAGCAGGCGGCTCCTGTCGGGACGGTCCTTGAGCCAGAGCCAGGCCACCAGGGCGCCAAACAGCGGCGTGGTGGCGTTGAGGATGGACGACAGGCCGGTGGTGATGGACAACACCGCGTAGGAGTACAGGGCGAAGGGCAGGCCGGAGCTGAGCATGCCCGAGATGAACAGGTGGCCCGCGTGCCGGCGCAGCGCGCCGATGTGCCCGCTGCGCCACAGCAGCGGCAGCAACACCAGCGAGGCCAGGGCCACGCGCCCACCGGCCGTGGCCCAGGCGCCGAACTCGGCCGCGCCCAGGCGCATGAACATGAAGGACGCGCCCCACAGGGCGGCGAGCAGCACGAACTCGGCCGCGACAGATGATTTCATGAGAACAGGTCGTTGGTGGTGCCGACAGGCACGGGGGCATGGGCACCTTGTTCCAGGCGCAGCAGGGCGGTCTTGCGCCACAGGCCGCCGGCGTAGCCGGTGAGGCTGCCGTCGGCCCCCATCACGCGGTGGCACGGCACGATGATACCGATCGGGTTGCGGCCCACCGCCGCCCCCACGGCCCGCACGGCCGCCGGGCGGCCGATCTGCCGCGCCAGCGTGCCATAGCTCAGCGAGCCGCGCATGGGAATGTCCACCATCGCCTGCCACACCGCGCACTGGAATTCCGTGCCATGGCGCAGGTCCAGCGGCAGCTCGAAGGTCTCGCGCGCGCCGCTGAAATAGCCGGCCAACTGCTGCGCCGCGGCCTGCAGCACCGGGTGGCTGGGGGGACTGTCGTTCCACTCGGCTGGCAGCCAGGGCGGCAGGTGCTTCTGTTCCTCGAACCACAGGCCACACAGGCCTTGTTCGCTGGCGGCCAGCAACAAGGCGCCCAGCGGACTGGGCACACGGGCAAAGGCGATCACGTGCTGGGCGGTTTTCATGGCGTGTCCTCGGTGGGTGGGGCGGCGGTGGCGTGCCAGGCGCGGATCACCGCGTAGGCCCGCCAGGGCCGCCAGGCCTGGGCGCGTTGTTCGGCGGCGCGCTGGGCCTCGCGCAGGCCCAGGGAATGCAGGCCCAGCGCATGGTGCAGGGCCACGTCGCCCGCGGGAAAGGCGTCGGGCCAGTGCAGCGCCCGCATGGCGATGTAGTGGGCGGTCCAGTCGCCGATGCCGGGCAGCGCCTTGAGGGCGGCGATGGTGGCGGCCGGTTGTGCCGCCGTGTCCAGCTGCAGGGACCCGGCCGCCACGCCTAGCGCCAGGGCCTGGATGGCGGCCTGGCGCTGCCGGGTGATGCCCAGCGCGCCCAGGTCGTCGCCGCTGGCCTGTGCCAGGGTCTCGGGGGCAGGGAACAGGTGGGTGAGCGCCGGCCAGGGCGTGGCGATGGGCGCGCCCCAGCGGTTGACCAGGCGCTGCGCCAGCGTGCGCGCAGCCTTGACCGTGACCTGCTGGCCCAGGACCGCGCGCACCGCCTGGGCGAAGCCGTCGAGCGCGCCGGGCAGGCGCTGGCCGGCCGCCTCGGGAAAGGCCTCGTGCAGCACCGCGTGAACCACCTCGGGCAGCAGGTCCAGGTCCAGCGCGTGCCGCACCCGCTGCAGCACCTGGGGCAGCACCGGCGCCAGGCTGTCGGCCACCTGCAGGTGCACGAGGTCGTGTGTGCCATCGAAGCGCGCCACCACCCAGCCGGTGTGCCGCTGGCCACCCTGGCGCAGGGTGAGCGTGCTGCCCCATTGGCGCTGATCGAGATCGACGAACTCGACGCCGGCCATGGCCCGCTGGCCCAGGAAGCCCAGCAGATGGGCCACGTCCAGCGGCGGACGGTAGGGCAGCTTGAAGCGAAAACCGGCGCCTTGCTCGGCGGCGTCCGGTGGTGTGGTCTTGCGCAACTGCAAGGGATGCAGGCCGTAGCGCGCCTGCCAGGCCGCGTGGAAGCGGCGCTGCGATGCGAAGCCACTCAGCGCTGCCACGGTGCTCACCGGCAGCCGCGTGTCGGTCAGCAGCAGCTTGGCGTTGAGCAGGCGCAGCGTCTGCAGGAACTGCATGGGGCTGGTGCCCCAGTGGTCGGTGAAGATGCGGCGCAGGTGACGTTCGCTCACGCCCAGCCGCGCGGCCACGTGGGCGACGCTGGAGCCCTCGCCGGGGTCGCCGGCGTCGAGGCCACCGCCGCCCGCGCTGTCGGCCGCTTCACGCAGCAGGCGCGCGGCGTCCAGCGCGAGCAGCTGGCTGGCGTCCTCGGTGCTCCAGTGGGCCAGGCCGTTGTTGGATGCGGGAGCCAGCTCGGGCCGGCAGCGCAGGCAGGGGCGGAAGCCGGCTGCTTCGGCCTGCGCGGCGTGGCCGAAGAAGCGGCAGTTCTGGGCCTTGGGCGTGCGCACCCGGCAGACCGGACGGCAGTAGATGCCGGTGCTGGTCACGCCGGTGAAGAACACGCCGTCAAAACGGGTGTCCCTGGCCTTGAGGGCCAGATAGCAGGCGTCGGGGTCCAGTGTGTCCATGGTGGCCATCATAGGTCGCCGGTTCGGCAGAAATCGCCGTTTTCGGACATGCGGTTCGGTGTGCAGCATGGGGCGTTCGGGTGGCGGGTCGCGCCGGGGGCCTGCCTACAATGCGGGAGCTGATCCAACCCCTTCCTTCACCCATGCAAGTTCAACCCGCGATCTTCAAGGCCTACGACATCCGGGGCGTCGTGCCCGACGCCCTCAACACCGATGTCGCCCACGCGCTGGGCCGGGCCTTTGGTGCCGAGGCGCTGGCCCAGGGCGAGACGACCGTGGCGGTGGGGCGCGACGGCCGCATCAGCAGCCCGTCGCTGGCCCAGGCCCTGGTCCGTGGCCTGACCGAGGCCGGTGTTGACGTGATCGACGTCGGGCTGGTGACCACGCCCATGCTGTACTTCGCCGCCAGCACCGTGTGCCGCAGCGGCATCCAGGTGACCGGCAGCCACAACCCCAAGAACTACAACGGCTTCAAGATGGTGCTGGGCGGTCGGGCCATCTATGGTGACGACATCCAGACGCTGCGCGGGCGCATGGAGCGCGGCGACCTGCCCACCCGCGCGCCGGGCCGGGCGCGCACGCTGGACGTGGGCGACACCTACCGCGAACGCATCGTGGGCGATGTGAAGCTGGCGCGCCCGATGAAGATCGTGATGGACTGCGGCAACGGCGTGGCCGGGGCCTCGGCGCCGGCCTTGTTCCGCGCGCTGGGCTGCGAGGTGATCGAACTCTTCAGCGAAGTCGATGGCGAATTTCCCAACCACCACCCCGACCCGAGCAAGCCCGAGAACCTGCGCTGGCTGATCGAGGCGCTGCAGGCCAGCGACGCCGAACTGGGCCTGGCCTTTGACGGTGACGGCGACCGGTTGGGCATCGTCACCAAGCGCGGCGAGAACATCTACCCCGACCGCCAGATGATGCTGTTCGCGCAGGACGTGCTCTCGCGCGTGCCCGGTGGCACCATCCTGTTCGACGTCAAGTGCACCCAGCGGCTGGCGCCGGCCATTGTGGCGGCGGGCGGTGCGCCATTGATGTTCAAGACCGGGCACTCGCTGATCAAGGCCAGGATGAAGGAGGTGGATTCACCGCTGGGCGGCGAGATGAGCGGCCACATTTTCTTCAAGGAGCGCTGGTTTGGCTTCGACGATGGCAGCTACGCCGGTGCGCGCCTGCTGGAGATCCTGAGCCGCCACGCCAACCCGTCGGCCGTGCTTGAGGCCCTGCCGACCAGCCACAGCACGCCCGAGCTCAACGTCGCCTGCGCCGAAGGCGAGCCCCACGCGCTGGTCGCCCGTCTGCAGCAGAGCACATTCGAAGCGCCGGCCCAGGTCTCCACCATCGATGGCCTGCGGGTCGACTGGCCCGATGGTTTTGGCCTCATCCGCGCCAGCAACACCACGCCGGTGCTGGTGCTGCGTTTCGAAGGTCAGACGCCCGAGGCCTTGCAACGCATCGAGGCCCGGATGATGGCCTTGCTCAAATCGGTGAAGCCGGACGCCGTCATCCAGCAGGCAGCACATTGATGGCCGCAGCAACTCCCAGCGATGACCCCGAAGTCATCGTCTTCAACCTCAAGAAACGCTACACCGGCGTCTCGGCCACGGTCAACGCGCTGGTGCCCATCCAGCTGGGCCAATGGCGCCTGGCCTATTGCGGCACGCCCTTGCCCCACGGCGTGCCGGGCATGACGCTGAAACAGGCGATCGCCCTGTCACGCAAGCCACCGGCCGGGCGACCGTTTCGCATCTGGCATGTGCGGCGCGACCACGAGATGATGGCCGGCCTGTGGGCGCGCGATGTCCTGCGCCTGCCCATCAAGTTGGTGTT
Source organism: Hydrogenophaga sp. OTU3427 (assembly GCF_038440225.1). Classification (NCBI taxonomy): domain Bacteria; kingdom Pseudomonadati; phylum Pseudomonadota; class Betaproteobacteria; order Burkholderiales; family Comamonadaceae; genus Hydrogenophaga; species Hydrogenophaga sp. OTU3427. The sequence goes on from NZ_JASATI010000003.1 coordinate 116,541, forward strand.
CACTTCGGCGGCACAACATCTGCATGGCCGTTTCCCGCGCTGGCTGATTTCGCGCATGGACGCGGTGATCTCCACCACGCCACTGGCCGCGAGCTTTGTGCCCAACACCACGGCGGTGGTGCCCCACGGCATCGACCTGGCCCGTTTTGCGCCACCGCCCGACAAACTGAACGCGTGGCACGATGCGGGCCTGCCTGGGCGCTACGGCATCGGCACCTTTGGCCGGGTGCGCCCCGACAAAGGCAGCGACGTCTTCGTGGACGCCATGATCGCCGCCTTGCCCCACCTGCCCGATGCCACCGCCGTGATCGCTGGCCTGGCGCAAGCGCAGCACCAGGCTTTCGAGCAGGCCTTGCGCGACAAGATCGCCGCCGCCGGTTTGAGCGATCGCATCGTCTTCCTGGGCGAGGTGCCCGCCGCCGAGGTGCACCGCTGGTACCAGCGGTGCCTGCTCTGTGTGGCCTGCCCGCGCTACGAGCCGTTTGGCCTCACGCCTTTCGAGGCGGCGGCCACCGGGTGTGCGGTGGTGTGCTCGCGCACGGGCGCCTTCGACCAGCTGGTGCGGCCCGGCGAGAACGGCGAACTGGTGGACACCGGCGACGCCGAGGGCCTGGCCCAGGCGGTGCGGCGTGTGATGGCCGACCCGCAGCAGACGCTGGCCATGGGCGAGGCTGCGCGCCAGCGGGTGCAGGCGCACTTTTCGCTCGCGCAGGAGGCGGCCGGCATCGGCCGCGTCTACCAGCAGCTGTTTGGCGCCTGAGCATGGGGCTGTGGCACCGCATGGCGCTGGCCCTCTACGCCGGCGTCGCCACGCTGGCGCAGCCGCTGCTGCGGCGCAAGCTGCGCCGCCGGGGCCAGGCCGAGCCCGGGTACCTTGAAGCGGTCGAAGAACGGTTTGGCCATTACGCCGATGCGGTGCCGTCCAGCGGCTGGTTGTGGCTGCACGCGGTGTCCTTGGGCGAGACCCGCGCGGCCACGCCCCTGGTCGCCCAATTGCGCGCCTTGCGTCCGGACCTGCGGCTGCTGCTGACACACGGCACCGCCACCGGCCGTGCCGAAGGACTGCGCCTGCTGCGCCCCGGCGACCGCCAGGTCTGGCTGCCCTGGGACACGCCCCAGGCCACGCGCCGGTTCCTGGCCCATTTCCGCCCCGCCGTGGGTGTGTTGATGGAAACCGAAGTCTGGCCCTGCCTGACCCAGGCCTGCCGTGTGGCCGGTGTGCCGCTGCTGTTGGTCAACGCGCGCCTGAGCGACAAATCGCTGCAGCAGGCGCTGCGCCTGCGTGTGCTGTCCGAGGCCACCTACGGCGCGCTGGCCGCGGTGTACGCGCAGACGGAGGCCGACGCCCAGCGCCTGCGCACCCTGGGTGCGCCGGTGCAGGGTGTGCTGGGCAACATCAAGTTCGACGCGCTGCCCAACGCCGCCCAGCTGGCGCAGGCCCGGCAATGGCGCGCGCAGGCCAGCGGGCGCCGCGTGGCCATGCTGGCCAGTTCGCGCGAGGGCGAGGAAGCGATGTGGCTCGCGGCCCGTCCGGTGTCCGCCGGTCTGCTGTGGCTGGTGGTGCCGCGCCACCCGCAGCGTTTTGACGAGGTGGCGGCGATGCTGTCTGCCGCCGGCCTCACGGTCTCGCGCCGCAGCACCTGGTCCGCGAGTGGCCCCGATGCGCAGGCCTGGCAGGCGGACGTGTGGCTGGGCGATTCCCTGGGTGAGATGGCGCTCTACTACGGCCTGGCCGACGTGGCGCTGCTGGGTGGCAGTTTCGCTCCGCTGGGTGGGCAGAACCTGATCGAGGCGGCGGCCTGTGGCTGCCCGGTGGTGATGGGGCCCCACACCTTCAATTTTCTGGAAGCGGCCGAGCGTGCGCTGGACTGTGGCGCCGCGCTGCGGGTGGGCGATATTGACGAGGCCTGTGGTGTGGCTGCAGCGCTTTTGACGGGTGATGGTGTGCGTTTGGCTGCCGCCCGCCAGGGGGCGGTGGCACTGGTGGACAGTGGGCGTGGTGCGGTGTTGCGCACGGCGGAGGTGGTGCTGCAGGCTGATTCTGCTTCACCTGAGCGCCAGGGCTGACTGCCTCCGCGGCTGTCCCCCGGGCGCTGCGCGCCCTCCGCCTTTATGCCGCTGCGCCAGCCAGCCCTGTCACCCAGGCCGCCGATAGATGGGCGCGCCAACGGTGGCACGCCGACACAGTTGCAGATCGGGGTGGCACGCTGCCCTGTGCAGCGAAGTAAAGGCGGAGGGCGCGCAGCGCCCGGGGGACATGAGCGGAACAGGGCGGCGTGTCGCCCCGATCCGCGCGGTCACCGAGACCACATGTCGATCTATTTGGCCAACAGCGAATCGATGGCCTGCAGGTCGTCGGTCTTGAGCACGCCGCTGGCCTGCTTCAGGCGCAGGGTGCCCAGCAGCACGTTGTAACGCGCCACGGCCAGGTCGCGTTTGGTCTGGAACAGCTGGCTCTGCGCGTTGAGCACATCAATGTTGATGCGCACACCCACCTGGTAGCCCAGCTTGTTGGCGTCCAGCGCGCTCTGGCTCGAGGCCTCGGCCGCTTCCAGCGCCTTGACCTGGCCTTGGCCCGAATACACCCCGAAGAACGCGGCGCGGGTGGCCTGGGCCACGTTGCGGCGCGCGGCTTCGAGGTCGGTGCGGGCCTTGTCCTCCAGCGCGGCGGCCTCGACGATGCGGTTCTCCAGCGCGCCACCGGTGTAGAGCGGCAGGTTGAACAACACGCCGACGCTAGCGGTGTTGGTGCGCACGTTGCCGGCCGCCAGGGCCGAGGTGCTGGGCGAGCGCGCGAACTGGTACTGGCCGGTCAGGTCCAGCGTGGGCTTCTTGCCGGCCTCGGCGCGGCGGGTTTCCAGGCTGGCGATGTCCAGCGCGGCGCGGGCCTGGCGGATGCCGGGGTGGACGTTTTCAGACTGCGCGACCCAGGGCGCCACGTCATCTGGTGCCACGGCCGGCAGGACCACCGGTGCGGCCAGCGGCAATGGCGATGTGCCGTTGCGGCCCACCAACTGGTCCAGCGCGAGTTTTTTCACCAGCAGATCGTTTTCGGCCGCGATCTCCTGCGCCAGCACCAGGTCGTAGCGGGCCTGGGCCTCGCGCGAGTCGGTGATGGTGGACGTGCCGACCTCGAAATTGCGCTTGGCCGCGGCCAGTTGCTCGGCCACCGCCGCTTTTTGTGCCTTGACGAAGGTCAGTGTGTCCTGGGCGGCCAGGACGTCGAAATAGGTCTGCGAGCTGCGCACGATCAGCTCGTGTTCGGCCGCGAGCAGTTGGCCTTCTGCCAGGTCCAGCGACTTCTGCGCCTGGTCAAAGGCGATCTGGTTGACCGGGCGGTACAGCGGCATGCTGGCCGAAACAGCGGCGTTCTGGCTGTTGGTGTTGCGGTTGCCAGTGAGGCTGCTGTCGATGTTGGCCACGTTGGCGCCGGCGCCCAGCGCGGCCTGGGGCCGCAGTCCTGCGCGGGCCTGCTCGGCCTTGGCCAGGTTGGCCTGGTACAGCGAGCGGGCCGAGAGGTAGGCGGCGTCGAAGTCGCGTGCCGACGCGTACAGGTCGCTCAGGCTCTGCGCCATGGACGGCAGGGCGCCCCCCGCCAGGCCCAGGAACAGGCCCGCGTGCGCCAGTGCCTGCCACAGGGGGCGGCGGGGCGCGGCGACGGGAGCGGCGTCAAGAGCGGCAATGGCGTGCGGGCGTCGGTTCATGCGGAGAGGTCCTGGGTGGGGCGGTGCGAGGGGTGGGGGATCAGTAACGCGGGATGGCCGGATCGACTTCGATCGACCAGGCATCGATGCCACCCGCGATGTTGACCGCTTGCTCAAAACCCTGGTTGTTGAGGAAGTGTGTGACCTGGGCACTGCGCCCACCGTGGTGGCACAGGCAGGCGATGGGGCGGTCGCGTGGCAGGTCCTGCAGGCGGGCGGGGATGCTCTGCATCGGCATGTGCACCAGCTCGAAGCCCTCGGGCTTGACGCTGGCGGTCTGCAGTTCCCAGGCCTCGCGCACGTCGAGCACCACGGGCAAGACACCGGCAGGCAGTTGGGCCTGGGCCACCCAGGCGGCCACTTGGTTGGGGCGCAGCGCGTTCATCAGAAGTGGAAGCGTGAGGGTTGGGGGAAGTTCAGCAGGCGCGGCGCCACGGTGTCCCAGGGCTGGGTGGTCTGGAAGGCAGCGTCGCTGACGCGGGTGACCAGGGTGGCGCGCATCATGGGTTCGTCGCCGGTGATGGCGATCAGGCGGCCGCCCACGGCCAGCAGGTTCATCAGGGCCTGCGGCACCTCGGCGACCGAGCCACTGAGCAGGATGGCGTCAAAGGGGGCGGCGGTCTTGCAGGCGGCGAAGCCATCGGCCGCCGCATCGGCCTGGCGAACGTCGACGTTTTTGACGCCGGCCTGCATCAGGCGGGTGCGCGCCCGGCTGGCCAGCGCGGGTTCGATTTCCAGGCTCAGCACCTGCTGCGCCAGGCGCGCCATCAGGGCGGCCGAGTAGCCCGAACCGGTGCCGATTTCCAGCACCTTGTCGGTGGGGGCCAGTTGAAGGTCCTGCACCATGCGGGCCTCGACACGCGGCGACAGCATGCACTGGCCTTCCACGGCCGGCTGGGTCAGCGGAATGTCCATGTCGACAAAGGCCAATGCCTGGTGCGCCTCGGGCGCGTAGTGCTCACGCTTGACCTCGCCCAGCAGGGCCAGCACCTGGGGGTCGAGCACGTCCCAGGGGCGGACCTGTTGCTCGATCATGTTGAAGCGGGCTTGTTCGATGTCGAACGTGGAGGGCAGGGCGGTCATGGCAGAAGACTCCGTGGGGCTGGTCAATCAGGGATGTCGATTTTACCGGGGGGCCTGCGCGGCCCCGGCCAGCGGGGCTGCCGGGGCCAGGCCCATGAGGCGGCGGCCCCAGGCCGCCAGGTCGTCCATGTAGCAATACACCACGGGCACCACCACCAGGGTCAGCAGCGAGGAGGTGATGACCCCCCCGATCACCGCCTGGCCCATGGGCGCGCGCTGCTCCGAGCCTTCGGTCAGGGCAAAGGCCAGTGGCACCATGCCGAAGACCATGGCCAGGGTGGTCATGAGGATGGGGCGCAGGCGCACGCGGGCGGCCATCAGCAGCGCGTCCTCGCGGCCCAGTGGCGGGTGGTCGGGCGTGCCCTCGCGGGCGCGGATGGCGAAGTCCACCAGCAGGATGGCGTTCTTGGTGACCAGGCCCATCAGCATCACCACGCCGATGATGGAGAACATGGACAGCGAGGACCGGAACATCAGCAGCGCCAGCACGACGCCGATCAGGGTCAACGGCAGCGAGCTCATCAGCGCCAGCGGCTGCAGAAAGCTCTTGAACTGGCTGGCCAGGATCATGTAGATGAAGACGATGGCCAGCACCAGGGCCGAGATGGCGTAGCCGAAGGACTCCTGCATGTTCTTGGTCGAGCCACCGAACTCGTAGCGGTAGCCGGGCGGCCAGGCGATGCCGTCGAGCACCTGCCGGATCTCAGCCGACACCTCGCCGCTGGAGCGGGCATAGGCGTTGGCGCTGATGCTGACCTCGCGGGTCAGGTTTCGGCGGTTGATCTGGTTGGCGCCGGTCGCCTCGCGCACCTCGGCCACCTGGCCCAGGCGCACCACGCGGGCGCTGCCGTCGGCCTGGGTGCCGGTCACCAGTGGCAGCTGCGACAGGTCGGCCAGGCGGGCGCGGTCGGCGGCCGGCAGGCGCACGTTGACGTCGTAGGTCTGGTCGTCGGGCGCGCGCCAGTTGCCCACCGTGGTGCCGGCCACCAGGGTGCGCAGGCTGCTGGCCACGCTGGCCACGCCCACCCCGGCGTCGGAAGCCAGATCGCGGCGCAGGGCGATGTCCACCGTGGGCTTGTTGGGCTTGACGCTGGCGTCCAGGTCGACCAGACCGGGGATGCCGCGTATGCCGTCCAGCACCTGCTGGCTCAGGCGTTCCAGTTCCTTGAGGTCGCTGCCCTGCAGCGAGAACTCCAGCGCCTTCTGCCCGCCCACCGGGTCGAGCAGGCCGACGTGGGTCACGTTGATGCCAGCCACCTGGCGCAGGCGCTCGCGCAGGCGGGCCGACATGGCGTCCACACTCACCGTGCGCTCCTTGCGATCGACCAGGCGCACGTAGACATTGGCGTAGATCTTGCCCTGCGCGTTGCCGGTGTTGATGGTGGTCAGGGTGTACTGGACCTCGGGAAATTCGCGCACGATGGCCTCGACCTGGGCCGCTCGCGACTCGGTGGTTTCCAGGGACGAACCCACCGGCGTGTGGAAGGTGACCGAGGTTTCGGAGAAGTCGGCCTTGGGCACGAACTCGGTGCCCAGCAGCGGCACCATGACGATGCTGGCCACGAAGGTGGCCAGTGCCACGCCCAACGTGGCGAGCTTGTGCTTCAGCGACCAGCGCAGGATGTTCTGGTAGGTGTCGGCCAGGTGGTCCTGGGCGCGGTCTATCCAGTGGGTCACGCGGCCGATGGTCTTGTCGTACAGCGTCGTGGCCACAAAAGGCTGGCCGTGCTGGTCGATGGCCGGGTCGTGCCAGATGCTGGACAACATGGGGTCGAGCGTGAAGCTCACGAACATGGAGATCAGCACGGCGGCCACGATGGTGATGCCGAACTCGTGGAAGAACTTGCCGATGATGCCTTCCATGAAGCCGATGGGCAGGAATACCGCCACGATGGACAAGGTGGTGGCCAGCACCGCGAGGCCAATTTCCTGCGTGCCGTCCATGGCGGCCTGGAAGGGGGTCTTGCCCATCTGCACGTGGCGCACGATGTTCTCGCGCACGACGATGGCGTCGTCGATCAGCAGGCCCACACACAGGCTCAACGCCATCAGCGTGATCATGTTGATGGTGAAGCCGAACATCTGCATGAACAGGAAGGTGCCGATCAGCGCGATCGGCAGGGTCAGGCCGGTGATGACGGTGGAGCGCCAGGAGTTGAGGAAAAGGAACACGATCAGCACCGTGAGCAGGGCGCCTTCGATCAGGGTGCGGCGCACGTTGTCCACCGCCACCTTGATGGGGCGGGCGGCGTCGCCGATGGGCTCCAACCGCACGCCGGCGGGCAACTGGGTGCGCAGCTCGGCCAGGGCGGCGTGCAGGCCGTCGGTCACGCCGATGGTGTTTTCGTCCTGCGCTTTCTGCACCTGCAGCAGCAGGGTGCGCTGGCCGTTGTAGAGCGCCAGGCTGTCGACGTCGCTGGTGCCGTCCACCACCTGCGCGACCTGGCCCAGGGTCACCGGCTGGCCGTTGCGGCGGGCCACGATGATGCGCTCGAAATCCTGCGGCCGGTGCATGCGTGCCTGCACCTGCACCACACGCTCCTGTTCGCGCGAACGCAGCGCGCCCACCGGCAGGTCCTGGTTCTCGCTCTTGACCGCATTGACCACCTGCTCGGGCGTGATGCCCATGGCCTCCATGGCCGCGGGCTTGAGTTCGATGTTGATGGCGCGCTGGGTGCCGCCCACCAGCGTGACCGAGCCGACACCGCGCACGTTCTCCAGCCGCTTCTTGAGCGTTTGTTCGGCCCAGTTGGTCAATTCCGCAGCCGTCGGGCCGTTGGGCTCGGGCAGCACCGCCACCGACCACACGGCGCGGCTGGACGGGTCGAAGCGCAGCACGCGCGGTTCGTCGACCTCGTCGCGCAGGCTGGGTTTGAGCAGGGCGATCTTTTCGCGCACGTCCTCGGCCGCCTTGCGGCCGTCGATGTGCAGCTGGAACTCGATGATCACCACCGACTGGTTCTCGTAGCTGCGCGAGGTCAGCTTGTTGATGCCGGCGATGGCATTGACCGATTCCTCGACCTTTTTGGTCACCTCGGACTCGACGATCTCGGGCGAGGCACCGGGGTAGGTGGTGGTGACCACCACCACGGGGAAGTCGATGTTGGGGAACTGGTCCACCTGCAGGCGCTGGTAGGAGAAGGCCCCCAGCACCACGAAGGCGAGCATGACCATGGTCGCGAAGACCGGGTTGCGCAGCGAAACCTGGGTGAACCACATGGCGGGGCGTCCGGCGTTACTGGGGCTTGGCGCCGGTGCTGGCCAGGGTCACGGACGTGCCTTCGCGCAGCGCGCCCACGCCCACGCGCAGCACCTGTTCGCCGGCCTGCAGCGGTTCGACGGCCACCCAGTCTTCGTCCTGCACCTGGCCACGTGCGCCCAGCGCCACGGTCTGGTGCACCACCTTGCCCGCGCGCACCAGCTGCAGGTAGGGCTGGGGCTTGTCGGTGCGCACGGCCGACAACGGCACCGCCACACCCTGGGTGTTGCCGGTGCGCAGCCGGCCCTGGGCAAACAGGCCCTGGCGCAGGCCGTCGGCCTGGTCGAGCCGCAGATAGGCCAGCACGCTGCGGCTGCCGGCCTGGGCGCTTGGGTTGATGCGCACCACGGTGGCGGGCACACGCAGGGCGGCGCCTTCGATCAGCAGCTCGGCCTTCTGGCCCACACGCACGGCCAGGGCATCCGCCGGCGCCAGCGCGGCCTCGAGTTCCAGCGCCGACAGGTCGACGATCTCGACGATGCGGGTGTCCAGGGCCACGCGTTCGCCGTTCTGCACCAGCCGACTGGCCACCTGGCCGGTGATGGGCGCGCGCAGTTCGGTGTCGGCCAGGCCTTTCTTGGCGATGTCCAGGGCGGCCAGGGCTGCCTTGTGGGTGGCCAGCGCGGCGTCGAGGTTGGCCAGCGAGGTGTCGAGCGCGGTGCGAGAAATGAAACCCTGGTTGACCAGGGCCTGGTTGTTGTCGCGCTGGCGCTGGGCGATGGCCACCTGGGACTGCGCGGCCTCGGCTTGTTCACTGGCCTGGCGCACGCGGGCCAGGCCCTCGGTGTTGTCGATGCGGGCAATGAGCTGGCCGGCGCGCACGCTGTCGCCTTCGCGCACGCTCAGGCCTTGCAGTTCGCCAGCCACCTTGGCTTTCACGGCCGCACTGCGCACCGCCTTGAGCGCACCCGACAGGGTGACACCGGTGGACATCTCGGTGGTCTGGGTGGCCAGCACGTCGCTGGCGGCCAAGGACAGCACCGCGCTGGCCCGCAGCGCCTGGGCCGCCTGGGCGGCGCTGGCCTGCTGCAGCTTGCGTGCGTTGAGTGCCCGGAGCACGCCCAGGGCCACGGCCAGCAGCAGCGCGCCCCACAACAGCCATTGGATCCAGCGTTTCATGGGGTCGGTTTCCTTGCGTCTGGCTTGAGCAGGCCGTGGGTGAGGATGTCGGCCTGCGCGCGGATGAACGTTTCCGGGTCGAGCAGGTGCTGCACCGCGCAGCAGGGGCCCAGCGAGTGTTTCCACATGGTCAGGAAGATCATGGGCGCGACGATGCTGTGGCAGGCGTTGTCGAGGTCGATGTCGCGGAGTTCGCCACGGCGCACGCCACGCTCCAGGATGCGGCGGATCAGCACGTTGCCGGGCTCGACCACTTCCTGGGTGTAGAAGGTGGCGATTTCCGGGAATGAGCCGGCCTCGCTCATCACCAGCTTGGTGATGCCGGAGGCACGGGTGTTGCCAATGCGCTCCCACCAGCGCAGCATGCATTCGCGCACGAGGTCGGCGGTGTCGCCCGGAAAGTGCTCCAACTCGGCGGTCCACTCGTCAAAGCGGCCGGTGATGGCCTCGCGCACCACCGCCTTGAAGAGGTCGACCTTGCTGGGGAAGTACAGAAACAGCGTGCCTTTGGAGACACCGGCGCGCGAAGCCACTTCCTCCACTCGGGTGGCGGCAAAGCCTTTCTCGACGAACAGGTCGAGCGCGGCGTCCAGCAGTTCGCCCGGGCGCGCGTCCTTGCGGCGCTCGCGCTTGTGCCGAGGCTCGGCGTCGGGCGCATCGCTGTCGCGGGGTGGGGGAGGCGGGGCGGCTGTCATGCGTAGTTAATGACCAATCGGTTATTAACTATAGCGCATGGGGTGTGCTGGCGGGTGAAGATCGGGTCCATGTGAGGTTTTGATGCCACAACGTGGGTCGTGCGAGCCTGCGGGTAACATCGCCGCCGTGAATGTGTCCAGTCCCCAACCCGTGCTGGTGTCCCTGACGCCGGTTGTGCTTCTGATCGTGCTGGGCTTTGTGGTCGGCCGCCTGCAATGGATACGCGACAGCGCCGTGCGCGACCTGTCCAACCTGGTGTTTCTCGTGCTGATCCCGGCCCTGCTGTTCCGCACCATGAGTTCGGTGCGGGTCCAGCAGCTCGACACCTTGCCTCTGCTGGTGTATTTCAGTGCCGCGTTCGTGTTGTTCGGGTTGGTGCTGGCTTTTCAGGGTTTTCACCGGCGTGGCGTGGCGCTCGCGCTGGCCAGCGTGTTTTCCAACACCGTGATGATCGGCATCCCGCTGGTGGAGCTGGCCTATGGCACGGAAGGACTGGTGACCTTGTTGACCCTGGTGTCGGTGCATGCGCTGGTGCTGCTGACGGTGATCACCATCGTGTTCGAGCTGGCGGTGGCGCGCGAGGCCCGGGCTGCGGGGCAGGGCGCAAGCTCGCTCTGGGGCACGGCCTGGGGGGCGGTCAAGAGCACGGTGATCCATCCGATTCCCTTGCCCATCCTCTGCGGTTTGTTGTACGCCCAGACCGGCTGGGCGCTGCCGGTGGTGGTCGACAAGCCCCTGCAACTGCTGGCCAATGCTTTCGGCCCCATTGCGCTGCTGCTGGTCGGCGTGACCATGTCGCGCACCCGCGTCACCGGCTTGTGGCGCGACACCCTGCTGGTGACCCTGCTCAAGAACCTGGCCCTGCCCGCCTGTGTGGGCTTGAGCGGTTGGCTCTGGGGCCTGCAAGGCCTGCCCTGGACGGTGATGGTGGTGTCGGCGGCATTGCCGGTGGGGGCCAACGTGTTTCTGTTCGCCCAGCGCTACCAAGTGGCCGAAGACCTGGTGACCGCCAGCGTCGGTGTGACCACAGCGGCCGCGCTCCTCAGCCTGACGGCTGTTATCTGGCTGATTTCCTGAACCACCCACCCACTTCCATGATCGCATTCCTCCAATCCCTGCCCGTGCCTGTGCAGACCATCGGTTTGTTGCTGGCCTCCAACGTGTTCATGACGGTGGCCTGGTACGGTCATCTGCGCAGCCACGCCGCGTCGCCATGGCTGGTCGCCGCGCTGGTGAGCTGGGGCATCGCCTTGTTCGAGTACCTGCTCCAGGTGCCCGCCAACCGCATCGGCCACACCCAGTTCAGCGTCGCCCAGCTCAAGATCATGCAGGAGGTGATCACCCTCAGCGTGTTCGTGCCCTTTGCCGTGTTTTACCTGAACGAGCCCATCAAGCTGGACTTCCTGTGGGCCGGCCTGTGCATGGTCGGCGCGGTGTATTTCATGTTCCGCAATGGTTGATCACGGCCGTCGCGCCGGGCCGCCCCACGCCAGGCCAGCCCCCTCGGGGGCAGCGACCCGCGCAGCGGTGGAGCCTGGGGGCCTGAGCCCTACTGACTTATTTTGCGGGCCTCTTCCACTTGGTATTCGAAGTAATGCTGAAAGCTGAAGGCCAGGCTGGCCATCAGTGAGCCGGCGCCCACCAGCAGCGATGCCACGATCGCCATGATGGTCAGCGCGCTGGTGTTGCCGGCGGTGGTCGACGCCGCCCCGGGGTTGTGGCGGGCATTCCACTTGCCGGCTTCGGTCAGGGCATAGACGATGGCCGTCAGGCAGGTGCTCGCCACGGTGAAGCCCAGCAGCGGGATCAGCGCCCAGGACAGTTTGTCGTCCTGCCCCAGCGATTGCAGGCGTTCAATGCCCCACAGGCCCAGGGCCGTGGGCAGCGGGTGCAGCCAGCCCAGGGTGTCGCCCAGGCCATGCAGGTAGAAGCGGTGCAGGCCCAGCGGGCCGCCCAGCAGGGCCAGCCAGGCGGCCAGGGTCTTGTTCTTGGGTTTCATGCGGTGACTTGTTTCATTCCGGGCGGCTGCTGTCGCCTTCGCCGAGGCTTTTTTCCATCAGCACGATGTCCAGCCAGCGATCGAATTTCCAGCCGCAGGACTTGACCACGCCCACACGTTCAAAGCCCAGCGCGGTGTGCACGCCCACCGAACCGGCGTTGGCCGAGTCGCCGATCACCGCCATCACCTTGCGCACGCCGCCGGCCTGCAGGCGCGCCAGCAGCTCGGCCAGCAGGGCGCGGCCCAGGCCTTTGCCCGCCGCCTTGGGCGAGAGGTAGATCGAATCCTCGACCGAGAAGCGGTAGGCCGGGCGCGGCTTGAACCAGTTGCCGTAGGCGAAGCCCTGCACCTCGCCGGCCTCCTCCAGCACCAGCCAGGGCAGTCCCTTGGACAACACATCGGCGCGCCGGGTGAGCATGTCGGCCTCGGACGGTGGCGTGGTCTCGAAGGTGCCGGTGCCATGCAGCACGTGGTGGGCGTAGATGCGGGTGATGGCGCCGATGTCGGCGTCGGTGCTGGGGCGGATCAGGGGCATGGTGCGTCGGTTGGATGGGCCCGGGCTGGACAGCGCGCGGGCGGAGGCTATAATCGCGGGCTTTGCGGCGTTTCGCTGACCGGGTGGTCAGTCGTGTGTCTCAAGCGTTGCAAAACTTTGCGGTGCCGGTCGGTGTTTTGAACCACCAGAACCGTCACCACCACCCGAAGGATAAATCATGGTCGTCATTCGACTCTCCCGCGGCGGCGCCAAGGCCCGTCCGTTCTACAGCATCGTGGTCGCCGACAAGCGTGACCGCCGCGATGGCCGCTTCATCGAGCGCATCGGCTTCTACAACCCCCTGGCCAAGGGCGGCGAAGAGCCGTTCCGCATCGCCCAGGACCGCCTGACCTACTGGGCTGGCGTCGGTGCACAGACCTCCGACACCGTGGCCCGCCTGGTCAAGCAACACGCTGCCAAGGCCGCAGCCTGATCGTGTGATCCCGCAGACCCCGTGACCCGTTCACGGGGTCTTTTTCATTTTTTGCCCCCCAGATTCGCATGATTCCAGGCCTGACATCCGCCACCTTGCCCGCCGACGCGGTGGAGGTGGGTCGCTTGGCCGAAGCCTGGGGCATCAAGGGTTGGCTGCATGTCCACCCGCACAGCGCCGACCCACAGGCGCTGTTCTACTCCAAGGACTGGTTCCTCTGCCCGCCCGAAGGCCGCTATGCACGCGGCTTTGACGCCTTCACCGGCGTGGTGTCGGTCACGGTGGACGAGATCAAGGCCCACGCCAATTCGGTGGTGGGCTTGCTGCACGGCCTGGCCGATCGCAACGCGGCCGAGGCGCTCAAGGGCGCGCGCATCTTCATTTCGCGCCAGCATTTCCCGCCCGTTGCGGAAGGCGAGTACTACTGGGTGGACCTGCTGGGCCTGGACGTCTTCAACCGCGAAGGCGTGCACATGGGCGTGGTCAAGGACCTCATGCCCACCGGCCCGCATTCGGTGTTGTGCCTTGAATACACGCTGGGCATGGACGCGGGCGATGACGCCGGCAAGACCGCCGAGCGCATGATTCCTTTTGTGTCGGTCTATGTCGATCAGGTCGACCTGGCCACACGCCGCATCACGGTCGACTGGCAAGCCGACTACTGAGGGCGAACCGCGCCATGCGCTTCGACATCCTCACCCTGTTTCCCGAACTGTTCACGCCGTTTCTGAGCAACGGCATCAACCGCCGCGCTTTCGAGTCTGGCCAAGTCGAGGTGTGCTTCTGGAACCCGCGCGATTTTGCCGACGGCCAGTACCGCCGCGTCGATGACCGTCCCTTCGGTGGCGGCCCTGGCATGGTGATGATGGTCGAGCCCCTGTCGCGTTGCCTGGAGGCCGCGCGCGCCGCGCGCCAGGCCGCGGCGGCCGACCCCGAAGGGCAGGCGGCGCCGGTGCTGCTGTTCTCGCCCGTGGGCCAGCGGCTGGACCACCCGGCCGTGGCGCGTTGGGCCGACAGCGCGGGCGCCGTGCTGGTCTGTGGCCGCTACGAAGGCATTGACCAGCGTTTCATCGACAGCTTTGTCACGCACCAGGTCAGCCTGGGCGACTTCGTGCTGTCGGGCGGCGAGATCGCCGCGCTGGCCCTGCTCGACGCCGTGGCGAGGCTGATGCCTGGCGTGCTGGGCGACGCCGGCAGCCACCAGCAGGACAGCTTCAATCCAGCGCTCGACGGCTTGCTCGATTGCCCCCACTACACCCGGCCCGAGGTGTGGCAGGGGCCGGCCGGCCCCCAGGGCGTGCCCGAGGTGCTGCTGTCCGGGCACCATGCGCGCATCGAACGTTTCCGCCGCGAGGCCAGCCTGTCCGTCACCGCCAACGCGCGGCCCGACGTGCTGGACGCCGTGCGTGCGCATGGCGGTTTGACCAAGCAGGACGAACAATGGCTGCGGCAACACCAGCCTGCGCCTGGCACTCCGTCCTGACACGGTGGGCGGTTTGTGCTCGCCGGCAGAAGCAGGCTATAATCCAAGGCTCTGCGGTCCTCTGCCCGGCCGCCTTGACCGTGCGCCACGTTTGTCGCCATGGATTCGAGGCCTTCTGTGTAGCGCGTGCAAGACCATCAACAGGAAACCATGAACCTCATCCAGACCCTTGAGCAAGAAGAAATTGCTCGCCTGAACAAGGAAATCCCCACCTTTGCGCCCGGCGACACCGTGATCGTCAGCGTGAACGTGGTTGAAGGCAACCGCAAGCGTACCCAGGCCTACGAAGGTGTGGTGATCGCCCGTCGCAACCGTGGCCTGAACTCCAGCTTCATCGTGCGCAAGATCTCCAACGGCGAAGGCGTCGAGCGCACCTTCCCGCTGTACAGCCCGCGCATCGCCAAGATCGAAGTCAAGCGCCGCGGTGACGTCCGCCGCGCCAAGTTGTACTACCTGCGCGACCGCAGCGGCAAGTCGGCACGCATCAAGGAAAAGCTGGGCGCTTGATCGCTCCGCGATAAAAAAACCGCTGCATTGCAGCGGTTTTTTTTCGTCCTCACCCAGCGCGTGCAGCGCAGGAGCTTCAAAGTTCTTCGACGCGGCGCGTCGGGTAGCTGTCCCAGCTTTGGCAACCCGGGCATTGCCAGAAGTACTGTCGGGCTTCGAAGCCGCAGGCGGCGCAGCGGTAGCGTTTGAGCGGGTTGGCCGCCTGGTCCAGGGCGCGCAAGACCAGGGCCTTGGCCTGCGGATCGCTCAGCGGCTCGTCGGCCAGCCAGCGTGAGGCCACCACCAGCGACGCTTCTGTACCGAGGTGGGCCAGGTAGGTGGCGCGGGCCTGGGTGTTGTCCTCGCTGAGCTGGGCGATGGCCTCGGTGACGTCCAGCGAAGGGGGCTGCGACTGCAGGCCTTGCAGGCGCTGGCGCACCTCGGCCTGTCGCTTCGTCTGTTTGGCCAGCTGGGCCATGGGGTGGGCCACCAGGGGCAGCGATTGCGGGGCGTGGGCACTGGTCTCCAGCAGCATGTCCAGCGCCGGGCCCGCCGCGCCGTCTTGCTGCAGCAACAGGGCCCGCTCGATGCGCGGGCGGGCCGCTTCGGGCGCGCGTGCCGTGGCTGCCTCCAGCAATTGCAGCGCTCCGGGGCGGTCGCCCTGACGGGCGCGCTCCAGCGCCTGTTCGCACAAGAAATGCGACAGGCGGATCTGGTAGCTGCCGGGCTGCTCGGTGTCGAGCTGTTCGGCCATGGCCGACGCCTGGGACCAGTCACGGCCACGCTCGTAGATGCCCAGCAGGGCCTGCCGGGCCTCGGAGGCAAAGGCCGAGCCTTCCAGTCGCCGCAGCGCAGCTTCGGCGCGGTCGAGCAGGCCGGCTTTCAGGAAGTCCAGCGCCAGCGCGTGCTGCGCGCGGTCTCGGTCTTTCTGTGTCAGGTCACCGCGCGCCAGCAGGTGTTCGTGCACCCGCACGGCGCGGTCGTAGTCGCCGCGGCGGCGGAACAGGTTGCCCAGCGCGAAATGCAGCTCGGAGGTGTCGGGGTCGTTCTGCACGGCCTCGATGAAGGCGTCGATGGCGCGGTCCTGTTGCTCGTTGAGCAGGTGGTTGAGACCGCGGAACACCGCCTTGGGCGCGCGCCGGCTTTCCAGGCGCCACTGCCGGAGATCGAGGCGGGAGGCCAGCCAGCCCAGGGCAAAGGCCAGGGGCAGTCCCCAGAGCAACCAGGTCAGGTCAAGATCCATGAGGTGGCAGGGGAAGGTCGGTGGGCCGGGCGCCAATGGCATTCTTGTCGCCGCGCGTGCGGCGCGCCTGCAGCCAGGCCGGCAGCATCACCAGCACGCCCAGCGCCACACCGGCCGCCAGGGCGATCAGCAGCACCAGCACCAGGGGGGCCTGCCAGTAGGCGCCGAAGAACAGGTGCACCTGCACCGGCGCCTGGTTGTTCAGGGCAAAGGCGAAGAGGGCAAAAAAAATGGCTGCCTTGAGCAGCCACATGAGGTATTTCAAGTCGTCCCTTTCGTGGCGGAACGATTGTAGTCTTCAGCTGGCGTCGACCCCGGCATCAACGGCCGAGAGCATCGCGGGCGTGCGGGCGTCGACCTGCTCGCGCAAGGCCTTGCCCGGCTTGAAGTGGGGCACGCGCTTTTCGGGGATGGCGACCTTCTCGCCCGAACGTGGGTTGCGGCCCATGCGCGGGGATCGGTGATTGACCGAGAAGCTGCCAAAGCCACGGATTTCGATGCGATGTCCCTTGACCAGCGCGTCGCCCATCGCGTCCAGGATGGACTTGACGGCGAATTCGGCATCGCGCTGGGTCAGTTGCCCAAACCGTTCGGCCAGGGCTTCAACGAGGTCGCTGCGGGTCATGTCGCTGGTGTGGGCGTTCCGTGTCGAGCGTTCAGCGCGGATGGCGGGCGTGGTCTGCACGCCCGCCATCCGTCGCTCCATGCTCGAGCAGGGATCACTTGTCGCTGTTGTCCAGCTTGGCGCGCAGCAGGGCGCCCAGGCTGGTGGTGCCGGCGTTGCCCGAAGACTGGCTCAGGGTGGCCATGGCTTCTTGCTGGTCGGCCTGGTCCTTGGCCTTGATCGACAGCTGGATGTTGCGGGTCTTGCGGTCGATGTTCACGACCACGGCCGTGACTTCATCGCCTTCCTTCAGCACGTTGCGCGCGTCTTCCACGCGGTCACGGCTGATTTCGCTGGCGCGCAGGTAGCCCAGGATGTCTTCGCCCAGATCGATCTCGGCGCCCTTGGCATCCACGGTCTTGACCTTGCCGGTCACCACGGCACCCTTGTCGTTGATCGACACGAAGGTGGTGAAGGGGTCGCTGTCCAGCTGCTTGATGCCCAGGCTGATGCGCTCGCGCTCGACGTCCACGGCCAACACGATGGCTTCGACTTCCTGGCCCTTCTTGTAGTTGCGCACGGCGGTTTCGCCGGGCTCGTTCCAGGACAGGTCGGACAGGTGCACCAGGCCGTCGATGCCGGCGGCCAGACCCACGAACACGCCGAAGTCGGTGATCGACTTGATCGGGCCCTTGACGCGGTCGCCGCGCTTGGTCTGCTCGGCAAACTCGTGCCAGGGATTGGCGCGGCACTGCTTCATGCCCAGCGAGATGCGGCGCTTGTCTTCGTCGATCTCGAGGACCATGACTTCGACTTCGTCACCGAGCGACACCAGCTTGGAAGGGGCCACGTTCTTGTTGGTCCAGTCCATTTCGGACACGTGCACCAGACCTTCGATGCCCGGCTCCAGCTCGACAAACGCGCCGTAGTCGGCGATGTTGGTGATCTTGCCGAACATGCGGGTGCCCTGCGGGTAGCGGCGCGAGACGCCCATCCACGGGTCGTCGCCCATCTGCTTGAGGCCCAGCGAGACGCGGTGCTTCTCGGTGTCGAACTTGAGGATCTTGGCGGTGATTTCCTGGCCGGCCTGAACGACTTCGCTCGGGTGGCGGACACGGCGCCAGGCCATGTCGGTGATGTGCAGCAGGCCGTCGATGCCGCCCAGGTCCACGAAGGCACCGTATTCGGTGATGTTCTTGACCACGCCCTGGACGATCGCGCCTTCGCGCAGCGTTTCCATCAGCTTGGCGCGCTCTTCGCCCATGGAGGCTTCCACGACGGCGCGGCGGCTCAGCACCACGTTGTTGCGCTTGCGGTCGAGCTTGATGACCTTGAATTCCAGGGTCTTGTTCTCGTAGGGGGTCAGGTCCTTGGTCGGACGGCTGTCGACCAGCGAGCCCGGCAGGAAGGCGCTGATGCCGTTGACCATGACCTTGAGGCCGCCCTTGACCTTGCTGGAGGTGGTGCCGGTGACGAATTCGCCGGATTCCAGGGCCTTTTCCAGGGCCATCCACGAGGCCAGGCGCTTGGCCTTGTCGCGGCTCAGCAGGGTGTCGCCGAAACCGTTTTCAACGGAGTCGATGGCCACGGACACGAAGTCGCCCACTTGGACTTCGAGTTCGCCCTGGTCGTTCTTGAATTCGGCGAGCGGAACGTAGGCTTCCGACTTCAGGCCAGCGTTGACGACCACGTGGCTGTGTTCGATGCGAACCACCTCGGCGGTGATGACCTCACCGGAGCGCATTTCGGCGCGCTTGAGGGATTCTTCAAACAGGGCGGCAAAAGATTCAGACATGGAGTTTCCTAATCTGCAGACGGGCCAGCGTTTTTGAGGTGCCGGGGTGACCGGATGCAGCGTTGACAAATGCGCGGATGCGCGGGTTGGTTGAATGAACCATCGGGCCTGCGGGCGGTGTGAATACCCGGCGGGGCCTTCTGGGCCAAGGTGGCCCATCCAGGAGTCTGGGCCAGGGTGGCCTGACCGAACCGCGCCTGGCGGGGCCGCCAGGCAGGTATTCAGAAAGGCCGTTTGTCCTGCCACCAGACCAGCACCTGATGGACCGACTGGTCCACATCAAGTGCCGAGTTGTCCAGCAGCAGGGCATCTTCGGCGGGCTTCAAGGGTGCGCTGGCTCGGGTTGAGTCTTGCCGGTCGCGCGCTTCCAAGTCCGCCAAAAGACTGTCGATTTTAGCGGAAATCCCTTTGGAAATCAATTGCTTATGGCGGCGTTCGGCGCGTTGTGCCGCGCTGGCGGTCAAAAATATCTTCATCGGGGCCGCCGGGAAGATCACCGTGCCCATGTCGCGGCCATCGGCCACCAGGCCCGGCGCGCGCTGAAAACCGTGCTGCAGGGCCAGCAGGGCCTGGCGCACGGAGGGCAGCGCCGACACGCGCGAGGCGGCCATGCCGGCGGCCTCGCTGCGCACGGCGTCGCTCACGTTCTCGCCGTCCAGCCAGATGCCCTGACCGTCAAAACGCACCGCCATCGAACCGGCGAGCGCGCCGAGCTGGCGGGCCAAGGTGGGGTCGGCGAGGTCTTCGCTGCGGGTGGACAGGCCGGCCTTGTCGGCCGCCAGGCCCACCAGGCGGTAGAGCGCGCCGGAGTCCAACAGGTGGTAGCCCAGGCGCTGCGCCACGGCCGCGCCCAGCGTGCCCTTGCCCGAGGCGGTGGGGCCGTCGATGCAGATCACCGGTACCTCGTGGGCCACCGGTGCCACCACCTCGAACAGGGTTTCGAAGTAGTCGGGAAAGGTCTTGGCCACACACTTGGGGTCTTCGATGCGCACCGGCAGGCAGGCCGGGTTGAAGGCCGCCAGCGAGAAACACATGGCCACGCGGTGGTCGTCGTAGGTGTGGATGGACGCCGGCCGCCAGCCGTGCGCCGGCAAGGGCTCGACGCGGATGAAGTCGGGGCCTTCCTCGACGGTGGCGCCGAGCTTGCGCAGTTCGGTGGCCATGGCGGCGATGCGGTCGGTCTCCTTGACACGCCAGCTGGCGATGTTGCGCAGCGTGGTCGTGCCGTCGGCGTAGAGCGCCATCACCGCCAGCGTCATGGCCGCGTCGGGGATGTGGTTGCAGTCGAGGTCGATGGCCTTCAGGGGCCAGGCGCCGCGCTGGATGACCAGGTGGTTGGGGCCGCCCGTGATGTGGGCGCCCATGGCCTGCGCGGCCTCGACAAAGCGGATGTCGCCCTGGATGGACGCCAGGCCCACGCCCTGCACGGTGACGCCCGACGTGCTGGCGATGGCGCCCAGGGCAATGAAGTAGCTGGCCGACGAGGCATCGCCTTCGACGAACACGTCGCCGGGCGAGCGGTAGCGGCTGCCGGCCGGGATGGTGAAGCGCTGCCAGCCATCGCGCTGCACGGCCACGCCAAACTGGGCCAGCAGCTTGAGCGTGATGTCGATGTAGGGCTTGGAAATCAGCTCGCCCACCACGTCGATCACCACGTTTTTGGTGGCCACGAGGGGGAGCGCCAGCAAGAGGGCGGTGAGGAACTGGCTGGACACGTCACCACGCACGCGAATGGGCTGGTCCAGCTGGAGCGTGGCCGGCTGGCCATGGCCCAGGCGCAGCGGCGGGAAACCGGCATTGCCCAGGTAGTCGATCGGGCAGCCGAGCTGGCGCAAGGCGTCGACCAGATCGCCGATGGGGCGTTCATGCATGCGGGGCACGCCGCGCAGCTCGAACTGGCCGCCGTGTTGCGCCGCCAGCAGCGACAAGGCCGCACACAGCGGCCGCATGGCGGTGCCGGCGTTGCCCAGGAACAGGTTGGCGGACTGGCGCGGCAGCGCGCCGCCCAGGCCGGTGATGGCCAGCGTGCCATCGGCCTGAGGCTCGACGCCACAGCCCAGCTCACGCAGCGCCGCCAGCATGACCCGGGTGTCGTCGGAGTCGAGCAGATCGTGCACCGTGGTGCGGCCTTCGCTCAGCGCGGCCAGCAGCAGCACACGGTTGGAAATGCTCTTGGAGCCCGGCAGGGTGACGGTACCGGCGGCGCTCTGCAGGGGCGGCACGTCGAGGAAGGGAATGTCGTACATCAGTCGGAGTCTTTGGAGGCGGGCAGGCGCCACGCGCCGCGCTGCTTGTTGGCCTGCTCGATCAGGGGCACCAGCACGTCGGCGCGCTGATCGGTGAGCGATTGTTCCAGCGCCTCCAGCGCGGCACGGAAGTGGCGCGACTGCGCCAGCACCTCCTCGCGGTTGGTCAGCAGGATGTCGCGCCACACGCTGGGGTCGCTGGCCGCGATGCGGGTGAAATCACGGAAGCCGGGACCGGCCATGGCCAAGAACTTCGCGCCCTCGGGTTGCGCGGCCAGCCCGTTCATGTAGGCAAAAGCCAGCAGGTGGGGCAGGTGGCTGACTGCGGCGTAGGTGCTGTCGTGCGCCTGGGGCGTCATGCGCAGCACCTGGGCGCCCAGGGCGCGCCAGACGGCTTCGGCGCGGTCGGTCTGGGCCGGATCGGTGTGTTCGGTCGGGGTCAGGATGACTTGACGGTCAACGTAGAGGCGCGGGTCGGCGTGCTCGACACCCGCGACCTCCTTGCCGGCGATAGGGTGGGCCGGCACGAAGCCGCCGAGGTGTTCGCGCAGTACGCGCTGGGCTGCTGCCACCACGTCGCCTTTGGTCGAGCCCACGTCCATCAGCAGGGTCTGCGGCGTGAGCAGGTGGCGTATGGCCTTGAAGCTGTCTTCGGTGGCCGCCACCGGCACGGCCAGCAGCACGATGTCGGCACCCGACACCGCCAGCAACGCCGAAGGCGCCTCCACGTCGATCACGCCCAGCTGGCGGGCCTTGGCCGTGGTGGTGGGGGACTTGCTGTAGCCCACCACCTGCTTGACCAGCCCGGCCTGTTTCATGGCCAGCGCAAACGAGCCGCCCATGAGGCCGCAGCCGATCAGGCCAAGCTGTTCGAACATGGTGCTCAGTCCTGCACGGGGTAGGCGCCGAGCACCTTGTAGAAGGCGCACAGGCTCTGCAGTTCGGTCAGCGCCGCGGCCACGTTGGGCTGCGAGGGGTGGCCGGCCAGGTCGATGTAGAAGTAGTACTCCCACTGGCCCGATTTGGCCGGGCGCGATTCGAAGCGCGTCATGGACACGCCGTTGTTCTTGAGCGGCACCAGCAGGTCGTGCACGGCGCCGGGCCGGTTGGGCACCGACACCACCAGGCTGGTGCAGTCCTTGCCCGAGGCCGGTGGCGTGGCCAGGGTCTGCGGCAGGCAGATGACAGCGAAGCGGGTGCGGTTGTAGGCCTCGTCCTGGATGGCGTGGGCGACGATGTGCAGGCCGAACTGCGCGGCCGCGCGTTCGCTGGACAGGCCGGCCCAGGCCGGGTTGGTGGCGGCCAGGCGCGCGCCCTCGGCGTTGCTGGACACGGCGCGCCGCTCGACGTTGGGCAGGTGCTGCGACAGCCAGCCCTGGCACTGGGCCAGCGCCTGCGGGTGGGCCATCACCACCTCGATGCCTTCGAGCGAATTGACCTGGCGCAGCAGGTTGTGGCGGATCAGCAGGCTGACCTCGCCCACCACATGCACCGGCGAGCGCAGGAACAGGTCCAGCGAACGCGCGACAACGCCTTCGGTGGAGTTCTCCATGCCCACCACGCCGTATTGCGCGGTGCCGGCGGCGGTGGCGTGGAAGACCTCGTCGAAGCTGGCGCAGTAGATCAGGTTGGCGGCGCTGCCGAAGAACTCGATCGCGGCCTGTTCGGTGAAGGTGCCTTCGGGGCCCAGCACGGCCACGCGCTGCGGCGCCTCCAGCGCCAGGCAGGCCGACATGATCTCGCGCCAGATCGAGGCCACATGCTGGTTGAGCAGCGGGCCCTGGTTGGCGTTCTGGATCTTTTCGATGACCTGGGCCACGCGGTCGGGTCGGAAGAAGGGCGAGCCTTCGGCCTTCTTGATCTCGCCCACCTGTTCGGCCACGTGGGCGCGCTGGTTCAGCAGGCTCAGCAGTTGTTTGTCGATGCTGTCGATCTGCACCCGCAGGGCGCCCAGCGCTTCGGACTGGATGGGTTGGCTCATGGCAATGTCTCAGGCCTGTTCTTTTTCGAAATCGCGCAGGTAGTCCACCAGCGCCTGCACCCCTTCGATGGGCATGGCGTTGTAGATGCTGGCGCGCATGCCGCCGACCGACTTGTGGCCCTTGAGCTGCAGCAGGCCACGCGCCTTGGCGCCGGCCAGGAAGGCGTCGTTGCGGGACTCGTCGCGTAGGAAGAACGGCACGTTCATGCGCGAGCGGGCGGCATGGGCGACCTTGTTGACGTAGAAGGAGGACGCGTCAAGGTAGCCATACAGCAGTTCGGCTTTGGCGATGTTGCGCCGTTCCATCTCGGCCACGCCACCCTGGGCCTTGAGCCACTGGAAGGTCAGGCCGGCCATGTAGATGGCGTAGGTGGGCGGGGTGTTGTACATGGAGCCGTTGTCGGCCACGGTCTTGTAGTCGAAGGCGCTGGGGCAGGCGGGCAGAGCGTGGCCCAGCAGGTCCTCGCGCACCACCACCAGGGTCACGCCAGCCGGGCCCACGTTCTTCTGGGCGCCGCCAAAGGCCAGACCCACGCGGGACCAGTCCACCGGGCGCGACAGCACGTGGGACGAGAAATCGATCACCAGCGGGGCGTTGCTGCCCAGCGCCTTCAGGTCGGGAAGGGCCTGGAACTCGACGCCGTGGATGGTTTCGTTGCTGCACAGGTGCACGTAGCTGGCGCCGGCGCTGAGGCGCCACGATGCCGGGTCGGGCAGCGTGGTGAAACCGCTCTCCTGCGCGCTGGCGGCCACTTGGGGCGAGCAGTAGCGCAGCGCCTCCTTGGCCGACTTCTGACTCCAGCTGCCGGTCAGCACGAAATCCACCGTGCCAGCGCGCGACAGGTTGAGCGGCACGATGGCGTTTTCGGCCAGTCCACCGCCCTGCATGAACAGGATCTTGAAGTGGGCGGGCACCGCCAGCAGCTCGCGCAGGTCGGCTTCGGCCTGTTCGTAGATGGCACCGAATTCCTTGCCGCGGTGGCTCATCTCCATCACGCCCATGCCGCTGCCGTGCCAGTC
Source organism: Hydrogenophaga sp. OTU3427 (assembly GCF_038440225.1). NCBI lineage: Bacteria > Pseudomonadati > Pseudomonadota > Betaproteobacteria > Burkholderiales > Comamonadaceae > Hydrogenophaga > Hydrogenophaga sp. OTU3427. The sequence continues at coordinate 140,227 of NZ_JASATI010000003.1, forward strand.
CAGCATTTCAGCCGCAGCGGTCTGCAGCACGGCTTCGGGCATGGCCGCGGGGCCGGCGGAAAAGTTGTAGGGGCGGGTCGTCATCTCAAGCCTCCGGCGTGGCGGCCGCGTCGTCGTCCGCGCCACCTTCTTCGGGGGCGGTGTCCTCGCGCACGTTGGCGTCGTTTTCAACGATGCGCTGCAGGCCGCTGAGCTTGGAGCCTTCGTCCAGGCCGATCAGGGTGACGCCCTGCGTGGCGCGGCCCAGCTCGCGGATCTCGCTCACGCGGGTGCGCACCAGCACACCCTTGTCGGTGATCAGCATGATCTCGTCATCGGCATGCACCAGGGTGGCGGCCACGACCTTGCCGTTGCGCTCGCTCTGCTGGATGGCGATCATGCCCTTGGTGCCGCGGCCGTGGCGGGTGTATTCGCCGATCGGCGTGCGCTTGCCGTAGCCGTTGATGGTGGCGGTCAGCACGCTTTGCTGCTCGTCCTCGGCCACCAGCATGGCGATCACGCTCTGACCGTCCTCGATGGTCATGCCACGCACGCCGCGGGCGTTGCGGCCCATGGGGCGGACGTCGTTTTCGTCGAATCGCACGGCCTTGCCGCCGTCGCTGAACAGCATCACATCGTGCTGGCCGTCGGTCAGCGCCGCGCCGATCAGGAAGTCGCCTTCGTCCAGGTCCACGGCAATGATGCCGGCCTTGCGCGGGTTGCTGAATTCGTCCAGCGCAGTCTTCTTGACCGTGCCCATGGAGGTGGCCATGAAGACATAGCGGTTGTCCGGGAAGCTGCGCATCTCGCCGGTGAGCGGCAGCACCACGTTGATCTTCTCGCCCTCTTGCAGCGGGAACATGTTGACGATGGGGCGACCGCGCGAGCCACGCGAGCCCGAGGGCACTTCCCAGACCTTGAGCCAGTAGAGCCGGCCTCGGTTGGAGAAGCACAGGATGTAGTCGTGCGTGTTGGCGATGAAGAGCTGGTCGATCCAGTCGTCTTCCTTGGTGGCGGTGGCCTGCTTCCCGCGCCCGCCACGCTTCTGCGCTCGGTACTCGGACAGCGGCTGGCTCTTGATGTAGCCGCTGTGGCTGAGCGTGACCACCATGTCGGTGGGCGTGATCAGGTCCTCGGTGCTGAGGTCCTGCGCGCTGTGTTCGATCTGGCTGCGGCGTGCGCCCAGCTTGGACTGGCCGAACTCCTTGCGGATGTCGCCCAGCTCGTCGCCGATGATGACCGACACGCGCTCGGGACGGGCCAGGATGTCCAGCAGATCGTCGATCTCGGCCATCACTTCCTTGTACTCGGCGACGATCTTGTCTTGCTCCAGGCCGGTCAGGCGCTGCAGTCGCATTTGCAGGATTTCCTGGGCCTGGGTCTCGGACAACCGGTACAGGCCGTCGCTGCCCATGCCAAAGGCCTTTTCCAGGCCATCGGGGCGGTAGTCGTCGGCGTTGATGGTGCCGCCGTCGGCGCGGGTTCGCGTGAGCATCTCGCGCACCAGCTGGCTGTCCCAGGGGCGGGCCATCAGCTCGGCCTTGGCCACCGGCGGCGTGGGCGATTCGCGGATGATCTTGATGAAGTCGTCGATGTTGGCCAGCGCCACCGCCAGGCCTTCGAGCACGTGGCCGCGCTCGCGCGCCTTTCGCAGGGTGAACACGGTGCGCCGGGTCACCACCTCGCGGCGGTGCTCCAGGAAGACCTGGATCAGGTCCTTCAGGTTGCACAGGCGCGGCTGGCCGTCGATCAGCGCCACCATGTTGATGCCGAAGGTGTCCTGCAGCTGCGTCTGCTTGTACAGGTTGTTGAGCACCACCTCGGGCACTTCGCCGCGCTTGAGCTCGATCACCAGGCGCATGCCCGACTTGTCGGACTCGTCCTGGATGTGGCTGATGCCTTCGATCTTCTTCTCGTGCACCAGCTCGGCCATGCGCTCCTGCAGCGACTTCTTGTTCACCTGATAGGGCAGCTCGTCCACGATGATGGCCTGACGCTGTCCCCTGTCGATGTCCTCGAAGTGGCACCTGGCCCGCATCACCACGCGGCCGCGGCCGGTGCGGTAGCCGTCCTTGACGCCATTGATGCCGTAGATGATGCCGGCGGTGGGGAAGTCGGGCGCCGGGATGATCTCCATCAGGTCGTCGACCGAGGCCTCCGGGTGCTTGAGCAGGTGCAGGCAGGCGTCCACCACCTCGTTGAGGTTGTGCGGCGGGATGTTGGTGGCCATGCCCACCGCGATGCCGGCCGAGCCGTTGACCAGCAGGTTGGGCAGCTTGCTGGGCAGCACCAGCGGTTCTTTTTCGCTGCCGTCGTAGTTGGGGCCGAAGTCGACGGTTTCCTTGTCGATGTCGCCCAGCATCTCGTGAGCGATCTTGGACAGGCGGATTTCCGTGTAACGCATCGCCGCCGCGTTGTCGCCGTCCACCGAACCGAAGTTGCCCTGGCCGTCCACCAGCATGTGGCGCAGCGAGAAATCCTGCGCCATGCGCACGATGGTGTCGTAAACCGCGCTGTCGCCATGGGGGTGGTATTTACCGATGACGTCGCCAACGATACGCGCCGATTTCTTGTAAGGGCGGTTCCAGTCGTTGTTCAGCTCGTGCATCGCGAACAACACCCGGCGGTGTACCGGTTTCAAGCCATCGCGCGCATCAGGCAGCGCGCGACCCACGATCACGCTCATCGCGTAATCCAGGTAGCTGCGCCGCATTTCTTCTTCTAGGCTGATGGGCAGGGTTTCTTTGGCGAACTGGGTCATGGCGGGCAGACGTTGGAAGGCGGGCGCAATCCAGCATTCTAGTTGGGCGCCGTTGGGCGGTTGCCTGCGCTGGCGAATGCGCAAGTGTGGCGCTCAAACAACGTTCGAGGTGGTCAATATTCAATGAAGTTTTAAGCCTGCTCTGTACGTGGGTGACCCCAGAGGCCTTGTGGCAAAATAATCGACAGCGTTTCAAGTGGTGGTCACTTCAAGCGTCGTCATACAACGCAGATGCTCTGCGCCTTCAATCAGAGGAAACCATGCAAAAACTGAATAAAGTGGCAATGCTGTTCGCAACCGCTGCGCTGGCAACTGCCGCGGGTGCACAAACCGTGGACAACTGGCGCGCTAACGACGGCACCGTGTGGAAGAACGGCACCAACGAACTGTGCTGGCGCGATGCCAACTGGACCCCGGCCACCGCCGCTGTGGGTTGCGATGGCGCCATCGTTCCCGCTGCTCCGGCTCCCGCCCCTGTGGCTGCTCCGGCACCCGCACCGGCTGCTGCGCCTGCTCCGGCACCCGCTGCTGCTCCGGCCGCCGCACCCGCTGCGCCCGCTGCCGCTTCCAAGGTGACTTACGCTGCCGATGCCTTCTTCGACTTCGACAAGGCTGTGCTGAAGCCCGAAGGCAAGGCCAAGCTGGACGATCTGGTCGGCAAGGTCAAGGGCATCAACCTGGAAGTGATCATCGCCGTCGGTCACACCGACTCGGTGGGCAAGGACGCCTACAACCAGAAGCTGTCGGTTCGCCGCGCTGAAGCCGTGAAGGCTTACCTGGTGTCCAAGGGCATCGAAACCAACCGCGTCTACACCGAAGGCAAAGGCGAAGCCCAGCCGGTGGCCGACAACAAGACCAAGGAAGGCCGTGCGAAGAACCGTCGCGTGGAAATCGAAGTGGTCGGCACCCGCGCCAACAAGTAATTCCTGACGGAATTGCGCCAGGGCCTTCGGGCTCTGGTTCATAAAAAACCGCGCATTCGCGCGGTTTTTTATTGGCCCTCCGATAATTCAAACCATGAACCCCACCGTCAATGCCGATCCGGCCGAACTGGCCAAGTTTTCCGAACTCGCCCACCGCTGGTGGGACCCCGAAAGCGAATTCCGGCCTCTGCACCAGATCAATCCCTTGCGCCTTGAATGGATCGAGCAGTTGGCGGGCGGACTCGCCGGCAAGCAGGTGCTCGATGTCGGTTGTGGCGGCGGCATCCTGGCCGACTCCATGGCCCGCAAGGGGGCCGATGTGCTGGGCATCGACCTCGCCACCAAGGCATTGCGGGTCGCGCAGCTGCACGCGTTGGAGGCCCAGACCCAGGGCGTGACCTACCGCGAGGTGGCCGCCGAGGCGCTGGCCAATGAAAGCCCGGCGCGGTTCGACGTGGTCACCTGCATGGAAATGCTGGAACACGTGCCCGACCCGGCCTCGGTGGTGGCGGCCTGCAGCACCCTGGTCAAACCCGGCGGCTGGGTGTTCTTTTCCACCCTCAACCGCAACCCCAAGTCCTTTCTCTTTGCCATCGTGGGTGCCGAGTACATGCTCAATCTGCTGCCGCGCGGCACACACGAATACGCCAAGTTCATCCGCCCCAGCGAGCTGGCCAGCTATTGCCGCCGTGCCGATCTGGACCTGCAGCACAGCAAGGGCATGGCCTACAACCCGCTCACGCGCCGCTACTGGCTCAACCAGGACACCAGCGTGAATTACTTGCTGGCCACCCGCAAGGCCGCGGCATGAGCCGTTTTGCCGCCGCCAAGGCGGTGTTGTTCGATCTCGACGGCACCCTCATCGACAGCGCGCCCGACCTCGGGGCCGCCGCCGACCAGATGCGCGTCGCCCGTGGCTTGCCGTCCTTGCCGCTCGATGCCTACCGCCACATGGCGGGGGCCGGTGCGCGCGGCATGATCGGCGTGGCCTTCGGCTACGGCACCGATCACCCCGAGTTCGAGGCGCTCAAGCAGGAGTTTTTTGCCAACTACGAAGCGCGGCTGACCGAACTCACCCGTCCCTTCGACCAGGTACCCGAAATCCTGGAGGCGCTGCACGGTGCCGGCCTGGCCTGGGGCGTGGTCACCAACAAGTCCGAGCGATTCACGCTGCCGCTGACGGCTGCCATGCCCTTGTTCCGCCGCGCGCGGGCCGTGGTCAGCGGCGACACCACCCCCCATGCCAAGCCCCATCCCGCGCCCTTGCTGGAAGCCGCCCGTCGCCTGGGGCTGGACGCCACCGAGTGCATCTACGTGGGCGACGACGAGCGCGACATCGTGGCCGGCCGGGCTGCGGGCATGCCGACGGTGGCCGCGCTGTACGGCTACCTGGGCGCACGCGCCGATGTGGCCGCCTGGCAGGCCGATGCCATCATCGACAGTCCCGGGGGGCTCTTGAAATTGCTGGGCATGCCTTAAACTATGGGTTCCAGGGGCTGCACTGGTTTCGACGTGGGTTCGGACGCGCAGCAGGGCATGTCGAGGTTCTGTCACCTCGTTAATCAGCAGAAAAAATCCAACTGCAAACGACGAACGTTTCGCACTCGCCGCTTAATTGCGCGTGAGCCTCGCAACAGCAAGCCAATAGGCTGGGCAAGGGTTGTGGTGCCGCAAGGCAACACGGTCCAGGCTGCGGGGTAATTTCATTTGGCTGGATCGGCGTCGGGCAACTTGGCGCAGTTCGAGACTCAAGGTTGCTGGCGTCTTGTTCAGCGTGCCACTGCGCGGAGCAAGAAGCGAGATCCAAATCAGACGGCTACACATGTAGAACTGCTCGAAAAAGGCTTGCGGACGGGGGTTCAAATCCCCCCAGCTCCACCACATTACCCAAGACCAACTGGCTCGCCAGTTGGTCTTTTTGCTTGTACCGCGCACGTTGCGGCGGGTTTTCATGATTTCTCAAGCACCGGGCACGCTCGGCATCGATTTCGGCACTTCCAACTCCGCCATGGCCTGGGCCGCAGCCCAGGGGGACGCCCACCTGATTCCGCTGGAAGGCGATGCGGTGTCCATGCCCACCGCGGTGTTCTACAACGCCGAGGACCGCCGCACCCACTTCGGCCGCGACGCGGTGGCGCAGTACCTCAGCGGCACCGAGGGGCGGCTGATGCGCTCGCTCAAGAGCCTGCTGGGCAGCCCGCTGCTGCTGGAGACCACGGTCATCAACCACGAGCAGGTCAGCTTCCAGGACATCGTGGCCACCTTCCTGGCGGCCCTGCGCGACCGCGCCACCGCCACGCTGGGTGCCGCGCCCACCCAGGTGGTGATGGGGCGGCCGGTGTTTTTTGTCGATGACGACCCGGTCCGCGACGCCCAGGCGCAGCAGTCCCTGCTGGACGCGGCGCGGGCCGTGGGCTTCGAGCAGGTGTCGTTCCAGCTGGAGCCGATCGCCGCCGCGCTGGACTACGAGCGCCGCCTCACACGCGAGGCCACGGTGCTGGTGGTCGACATCGGCGGCGGCACGTCCGATTTCACCGTGGTGCGCCTGGGGCCAGGCCGCATGGCACAGGCCGACCGCAGCGGCGACGTGCTGGCCACGACCGGCGTGCACATCGGTGGCACCGATTTCGATCACAAGCTGAGCCTGGAAAACGTCATGCCGCTGCTGGGCTACCGCCACCTGGGGCCCCAGGGCCGCGAGGTGCCCAGCCGCGTGTTCTTCGACCTCTCCACCTGGCACCTGATCCAGTGGCTGTACCAGCCGCGCGCCATCAGCCAGGCCCAGTCCTTGCGGTCGAACTACGCCGACCCGGCGCTGCACGTGCGGCTGATGGAGGTCTTGCACCAGCGCCATGGGCACCACATCGCCCACGAGGTGGAGCTGGCCAAGATCCGCTGTTCGCAGTCGGGGGGTGACACGGTGGTGGATCTGTCCGTCATCGAACGCCGGCTGGGTGCCGATATGGGTGCTTCCGACATGCAGGCACAGTTGGCAGCCCAGTTGCTCAAGGTGGTGGCCTGCGCACGCGATTGTGTGTCGCGGGCGAAGCTGGACAATGGCGGCCTGGACGCCGTGTACCTGACCGGTGGCTCCTCGGCCTTGCGGCCGTTCCAGCAGGCCTTGCAGGCCGAATTCGCGGGCGTGCCCATGGTCGAGGGTGACCTGTTTGGCGGCGTGGCCTCGGGCCTGGCCTACACGCGGCTTTGACGGAAAGGGCGGGGCGATGGTGCAGATGACAGTGGCGGCCCTGAAGGCCTTGGCGCAAGCGCAGGCCGGCGGTGGCTGTGAACGGTGCGCGCCCCTGGCCCACCCGGGCTGGGAGGCCATGCCGGCCGGCTTTGCCGAGCGCGACTTGCGCCAGGTGGGCACGCTGCGGGATGGCTCGGACGAGCCGACCTGGGAGGAGCATCACCCCACCGGCACACGCACATGGTCACCCGAAGCACCCATTGCGCTGCGTTTCCATCCCTGCAACCGCAGCGATGTGTGGGTGTGTGTGGGCTGTGGCCGCCCTTTTCTGCGCTACACCGAGTTCGGTGGCTACTACGTGGAGCAGCGGGTGCGCCTGCTGGACGCGGCCCTGATCGTCGACTGACGGCGCTGAACGCGGGCCGCGTTCATTTGTCCTTGATCTTGCCGCGCGGAATCACCGAGGTGGTGGGTGCCACCGGGCGATCCGAACTGCCCGAAGGGGTGTCGCGGGGTCCGCTGTCCTTCTTGGGCTTCTTGACCATTTTTTCCTTGCGTTGTTCGCCTTTGGCCATGGGGCCTCCGTGGTGGGTTGGGGCGGTGCCGGGCTCGGCGCCGTGCGGCAATGGTAAGCGACTGCGCGGGCGCTTCAGCGGGCGCGAAGGCCTTGCACCAGCGCACCCAGCGCAATGCCGCCGAGCGCCCACAACAGGCTCCAGTTGCCCGTGCCCAGGCCGGCAATCGCCGGTCCGGGGCAGACGCCACACAGGCCCCAGCCGATGCCAAAAATGGCCGCACCCTGCAGGGTGTCCCGGTTGAGGTGGGCCACATGCGTGTGGAAGTAGCCTCCCAGCAGCGGCTGCTTCAGCACACGGGGCATCAGCTTGTAGGCGATCAGCGTCACCGCCACGGCGCCGCCCATCACCAGCATCAGGCCGAAGTCGGTGAAGCGCAGAAAGCCCAGCACCACTTCAGGCCGGACCATGGTGGACAGCGCCAGCCCGAAGCCGAACAACACGCCCGCCGCCAGAATGGCCAACAGGCGCCCAGGCGACATCGGGGGCGCGCTCATGCCAGCCACCTCGTCACCAGGTTGGCGGTGATGAAGGCCGTGGCCATGAAGGTCAGCACCGCCAAGAGCGACGGCCACTGCAGCGAGCCCAGCCCGCAGATGCCATGGCCTGACGTACAGCCGTTGCCCAGCCGCGCGCCGTAGCCGACCAGAAAGCCCCCCGCCACCAACTGCCAGACGGGCACCGCCGTGCCGCCGCGCGTGCCGTCACCCAGCAGCAGCCACCACAGCCACGCGCCCAGCACCAGGCCCGCTGCATAGACCAGCCGCCACAGCCGCGTGTCGGTGTAGCGGGCTTGTTGAAAGTACGGGCGCTGGACCAGGTACGACCAGGTGCTGGAGAACACGCTGCTCATGCCGCCCACCAGGCCGGTGAACACGAACAGCAGCGCCACGCCGGTGCCAATGAACACGCCGCCCAGCAGGTAATGCTGCCAGCCCAGGGGAAAGAGGGTGAGGGTCGTTGCCATGGCGCGAAATTATCTGTCCGTCGGCTCGCCGGGGTGCCTGTCCCAGGCCCATACCCCTGCTTGCTGCATCAGTTGTTGCCAGTGCCGCAGATCGGGGTGTGCAGCGGCCGCGCTGTCCGGCGGCTGTTGGCCCGGCAGCACCAGGCCGCTGTGCAAACGCAGCGTCACGCCGCTGTAGGGGTGCACCAGGTCGAGCGCCTGCGCGTGCAGCCACAGCCGCTGGTGGCCCAGTTGCCCGGCCCACCAGCGGTTCAGCGGCCCCTTGCCGTGGGTGGCGTCGCCAATGATGGGGTGGGCCAGGTGCTTGAGGTGGCGCCGGATCTGGTGCCGTCGCCCGGTGCGGGGCATGGCGGCCACCAGCGAGGCGCGTGTGGTGGCGTGGCGCGCATCGGCCGCCGCCGGCCATTCGAGCCGGCCCAGGCGTTCGAAGTGGGTGAGCGCTTCCTGTGTTGGGGTATCGGGCGGTGCGTCGTCGGGCCGCAGGGCGTGGTTCACCTCGACGCGCTCGGGCGCCCAGCCGCGCACCAGCGCGAGGTAGCGCTTGTGCACCGTGTGCTGCTCGAAGGCCTGCGCCAGCCGGCGTGCCGCGTCCGGGTGCAGGGCCATGAGCAACACGCCGCAGGTGCCTTTGTCGAGCCGGTGCACCGGGTAGACCAGCTGCCCGAGCTGGTCGCGCAGCGCCTGCAGCACAAAGCGGGTCTCGCCCGCGTCCAGCCCGGTGCGGTGCACCAGCCAGCCGGCGGGCTTGTGCACGGCCACCAGGTGTTCGTCGCGCCAGATCAGGGGCAGGGAGGTGTTCATGGGCAGGGGATGCGGGGAATGCCCGGTATTTGAGCACGCCCCGCCAGGCCAATGGCGGCGCGGCCTGGCGCGGATGTCCCCGGGCTTGTCCACAGCTCCATTCACAGTCCGTGGGTACAACTCGGTGGCCTGTCCGGGCGTCGGCTAGCATGGGCCCATGACCGTCCACTACGAAAGCCTGCCCCAGGCCACCCTCTACCCCGAAGCCTTTGGCCTGCCGGCGCCCGATGGGATGCCGCCGCGCGACATGTGGCCGCGCAAGCCCGGTGTGTTCATCCGCCGGGCCGCAGGCGACCCGGCGCTTGAGGGCGGCGGCGGGCGCGAACTGGTGGGGGGGCAGTTTGGCCTGGTGCCGCCCTGGGTCAAGTCGGCTTCCGACGCCAAGCTGCGCTCGCCCAAGCTGGTCACCGCACGGTCGGAGACCGTCACCACCTCCAAGAACTTCCGCGACGCCTGGCTCAAGGGCCAGCGCTGCATCGTGCCCATGATGGCTTTTTTCGAGGACGACCTGCGCAGCGGCAAGGAAGTGCCCACCCGCATCGCCCGCGTGGACGGCCAGCCCATGGGCGTGGCGGGCCTGTGGGAACGCTGGGCCGGTGCCGACGGCGCCGAGATCATCAGCTTCACCCTGCTCACCCTCAACGCCAACAACCACGCGCTGATGCACCGCTACCAGCACCCCGGCAGCGAAAAGCGCATGCCGGCCATCCTGGGCGAAGGCGCCTTCGACGCCTGGCTCAACGTGGCCCACCCCGAAAAGGCGCGCGAGTTCATGCGCCACTACCCGGCCAACTGGCTGACCGCGAACCCGGTCGAGAGGAAGTAGCAGAAGCAGCGCGTGCCAAGGGGCTGTGCCCCTTCGCGGTCCTGTGTGAGAATGAAAGTGGCAAATATGCCACTTCATACAACACACAGGGAGATCACATGGCACTGCCCAATTTGCGGGTGTTTTTTGACGGACTGGAAGAGGCCAAGCCAGGCATGCCGTGCTACGACACGGCCCAGCCCTGGTTTGCGCACGTGACGGTGGTGAACGCCAACAGCCCGCCGGGCGCGGCGCCGGCCTTGCGGGCCATGGACCCCAAGCAGCCCACCGCGGCGGCAGGGCCATTCGGTGTCGTGTTCGAGGTCTTCGTGGGCGCCACGGCCGCCCTGGGCACCCAACACGTGTCCACCTACCAGCTCGATGGCCTGGACGCCTACCCCGGCAGCAACGACTGCGTGGTGGGTTTCTCCATGCAGTTGCCCAAGACCATCAGCCACCAGGATTTCGGCCTCAAACACGGCTTTCGCTTCACGGCCGACCTGTACGGCCACGTCGCCGAGACCAACGAAGGCGACAACGTGTACCTGTGGGACAAGGCCCAGCAGCCCATGCTGGCGCCGGTCTGGAAAGAGGGCGACCCCAGCCCCTTCACCGACCTGAAGTTTGTCGATTTCAAGGGCGTGCCGGGCTCGGAGCGGCAGCTCGACGTGCTGGTCAGGAACCAGGGGGCCGAGACCTCGCTGCAGCTCGAACTCCGGCTGGAGATCATGGGCGCGCCCACCCCCGACAGCCCGACGGGCAGCGTGCTGGAGACCGTGCGGGCCAACTCCACCGCCATCCCCGCGGGCGGACAGACCTGGATCCGTTTCAAGGCCAAGGCCGCGTTTGTGCACGCCCTTGCGGGGCTGTCGCCACGGGAGTTGAAACGCTGGGCCCGGTCGGGCAGCCGGCGGTTCCGGCAGGTGCAGTCGGTGCGCGGCGGCCTGCGCGGCGCACCGAGCTTCCAGCGCTATCTGGTGGTCGAGAAAAGTTTCGACTTCGTGCCCTTGAAGCCCTTTGTCATCACCCTCATCAACGACGTGCGCAGCGAAAAGGTCGCGTTCGGTGAACCCAGCCTCAAGCAGCAGACCGGCCGCCAGGGTGGTGGCATCGCCGTGCCGGAAAAATGAGGCCGCAACGCCAGGCTAGAGCGTCTGCCGGTAGCGCTCCAGCATCTGCGCCTGGGTTTCGAACACGGCGTCGGCGCCCATGCGGTCGCCGATCTGGTCGCGCAGCATCTCGCCCATGCTGGGCATCACGGCGCGGTCCACGTGGCGGCTGGCGTCCCACAGGGCCGAGCGCATCAGCGCCTTGGCGCAATGCAGGCAGGCGGCCGCCACCGTCACCCGGATCACCAACTGGGGCACGCGGCGTTCGTCGGCGCAGCGCTGGCGGTCCGCTTCCTCGGTGCTCAGGACCGCGCGGCCGTTCACCCGCAGGGTTTCGTCCACGCCGGGCACCAGGAACAGCAGCCCGATCTGGCCGGTCTCGATGATGTTTTCCAGCGTGTCCAGCCGGTTGTTGCCGGGGGCATCGGGGATCAGCAGGGTGTGGGCATCCAGCACCTGCACGAAGCCGGGCGCGCCGCCCCGGGGCGATGCGTCCATCGCCCCGGCCGCGCTGGCGCTGGACACCACCAGCAGTGGCGACAGGCCAATGAAGCGCGTGGCGTGCACGTCCAGCTGGGTCAGTTCCTTCTTGAGCGAGCGTTCGCGCGCGGGGCCGTAGAGGGCGCGCAGGTCGGCCAGGGTGGTGAGGGTCGTGGGCGTCATGTTCGGGGCGGGCCTACAGGTCGTAGTGGACCGAGTGCTCAGGCAACACGCTCAGTTCCAGCGGCCGCACGGCGCCCATCCACAGGGCGCGGTCGCGGTGGTCCACCAGGTCGTGCCCGGTGATGGGGTGGATGAAGACCACCAGGCCGGCGCGGTGCAGCGCCAGCCACGGCACCACGTCGGCGAACAGCGCGGCCTTGAAGGCCAGCTGGCAGCTCCAGTCGGGGTGTGGGCCCACCGGCTTTTCGTGCACCCGGCCCATCTTCAGCGGGAAGCGCGCGGCCGCGGCTTCGCACAGGGCCCGCGCCTGCGTCAGCGTGTCGGCGTTGAAATACACGTGGGCGTGGTAGCCGTGGATGACGGGCTCGGCGGGGGCAGCGGGGGCGGCATCGGTCATGCCCGGCATGATCGCAGACTTTGGCTGCGCTTACATTTCCGGGATGAGCCACGCCGTTTCCCGCCTGCGCGCCACGCGCCTGGCCGCCAGCACCAAGCCCTTTGTCACCCGTGGCTCGGCCACCGCGCGCTGTGGCGGTTGCCGCCTCATGGCCAGCCACTGCATGTGCGCCCTGCGCCCCACCGTGGCGGCGCGGGCCGGCATGTGCCTGATCATGGCCGACATCGAGCCCTTCAAGCCCAGCAACACCGGCTGGCTGATCGCCGATCTGGTGGCCGACACCTGGGCCTTCGGCTGGTCGCGCGTGGCGGTGGACCCGGCCCTGCTGGCGCTGCTCAATGACCCGCAGTGGCAGCCCTACGTGGTGTTCCCGGGCGAGTACGTGGCGCCCGAACGCGTGGTCACCGAGGTGCAGGTGCCGGCGGCGGCCGGTGGCAAGCGGCCGTTGTTCGTGCTGCTCGACGGCACCTGGTCCGAGGCGCGAAAAATGTTCCGCCGCAGCCCCTACCTCGACCGGCTGCCCGTGCTCAGCCTGCGGCCCGGGCACGCGTCCAACTACCGCTTGCGCCGCGCCCTGCACGAGCAGCATTTCTGCACCTCCGAAGTGGCCGCCCAGTGCCTGGCCCTGGCCGGCGACACCCACGCCGCCGAAACCCTGGCCGCCTACCTCGACGTGTTCACCACCCACTACCTCAGCGCCAAACGCAACCTGCGGCTGGACCGCGACAGCGAAGCCCACCATCGGCTGGCCAGCCTGAGCACGGGCGTGCCCACCGGAGCGCCGGCATGACGGCGCCCTCCACCACCGGTCACATCGGCACCCCCGGCCAACCCTGGGGCGCGCCCGAGATCGCCGCCTGGCGCGCCCGCCAGGTGCGCCAGCGCAGCTATGCGGACGATGTGCTGGCCGAGGCCACGCGCCTGGCCCCACGCCTGGACCTCCTGCCCTACGGCGAGGTGGTCTATGCGGACGAGCGCTTCCCATTGCTGGCCCTGCGCTCGCGCGACTGGCACCCCGGCCGGCCCACGGTGCTGGTCACGGGCGGTGTGCACGGGTACGAGACCAGCGGCGTGCGCGGCGCGCTGCGTTTTGTGGACCAGCACGCGCCCGCTTACGCCGGCCGGGCCAACCTGCTGGTCGTGCCCTGCGTGAGCCCCTGGGCCTACGAGCGCATCCACCGCTGGAACTTCGACGCCGTCGACCCGAATCGCGCCTTCAGCACGCCCAGCCCGGCGCAGGAGTCGGCCGCGCTCATGCGGCTGCTCGCACCCTTGCATGGGCAGTTCACGGCCCACATCGACCTGCACGAAACCACCGACACCGACGAAAGCGAGTACCGCCCCGCGCTGGCCGCGCGCGACGGCCAGGTGTTCGAGCCCGGCGGCATTCCCGACGGTTTCTATCTGGTGGACGACGTCAACAACCCCCAGCCCGCGTTCCAGCAGGCCATCATCGCCGCCGTGGCCCGTGTCACCCACATCGCGCCCGCCGACGCGCGCGGCCAGATCATCGGCTCGCCCGTGGTTGCACCCGGTGTGATCCGCTACGCCTTCGGCCCCCTGGGCCTGTGCGCCGGCGCGAGCGGCGCGCGCTACACCACCACCACCGAGGTCTACCCCGACAGCCCACGCACCACGCCCGAGCAGTGTGTGGTGGCGCAAGTGACTGCGGTGTGTGCGGCGCTGGATTTTGTGGCCCACGCCGGCACCGCCGCGCGCACCGCCGGCTGACCCCGTCCGACCCGTCCCGCCCCGACATGACCGCCCAGCGTCAACACATCCACAAACACATCTACCCTTTGCGCGGTTTTGGCATGGCGCTGGGGGGCCTGCTGGTGTCGGCCGTGCTGTACGAGCAACAGGCCGGCTGGCCCGAGTGGGCGTTCATGGTGCTGAGCTGCCTGGTGTGGCCCCACCTGGCCTACCTCCACGCGCGCCTGGCCGCCGACGCCCACCGCGCCGAAACGCGCAACCTGCTGCTCGACTCTGCCATTGCCGGCGCCTGGGTGCCGCTGATGCACTTCTGTCTCCTGCCCTGTGTGGTACTGGTCATGGTCACCACCTTCGACAAGCTCAGCAGCGGCATCCACCGGCTGTGGCTCCGGTCGCTGCCGGGCCTGGTCGGCAGTGGTCTGGTGCTCACGCTCTGGCTGCAACCCGAACCCCGGTGGGAGAGTTCGCTGCTGGTGGTGGTGTGCTGCCTGCCGCTGCTGGGCATGCACACGCTGGCCGTGAGCGTGAGCAGCTACCGCCTCATCCGCACGGTGGCGCGGCAAAACCAGATGCTGGAGGCCTTGCGCCGCACCGACGCCCACACCGGCCTGTTCGGACGCGACCACTGGCTGCAACTGGCGCGCGAGGCTTTTGATCGTTTTCGCGCCAGCGCCCAGCCGGCCTGCCTGATGATGATCGACATCGACCACTTCAAGACCATCAACGACCGGTTTGGCCACACGGTGGGCGACGAGGTCATCCGCGCTGTCGGACTGATCCTGCGCCAGAGCATCCGCCCTTCGGACTGGGCCGGCCGCTACGGTGGCGACGAGTTTGCGGTGGTCTGCCCCGGCACCCGGCTGGACGACGCGCTGGCGATCGCCCAGCGCATGCGCGAGCGCATCCAGGCCATCCGCATCCGCGAAGTGCCCGAGCTGCAGGTCAGCGGCAGCATCGGCCTGGCCCTGGCCAGCGACCGCCACCCCGGCCTGCGCGAGTGGATCAACGACGCCGATGCGGCCCTCTACCGCTCCAAACACGGCGGGCGCAACCAGGTCCAGGCACTCGCCCCAGGCTGACGGCGGTCCGCCGCTGCCCTCGCTTCAGGCGCCGGCCCGCTGCGCCAGCCACTGCACCAGCATCTCCCGCTTGAGCAGTTTGCCGCTCAGCGTCATGGGCATGTCGGTCACCGGCACCAGGTGGCTGGGCCGTTTGTAGGGCGACAGGCGCTCGGCCAGTGCCGCCCGGAGCGTGTCCAGGTCCAGCGCCTGGCCAGGCGCCGGTTCGACGAAGGCGATCACTTCCTCGTTGCCGTCGGCGCAGGCGTGCCCGACCACGGCCGAGCGTGCCACCCCCGGGCAGGCGGCCAGCGCGGCCTCGACCTCGCCGGGGTAGACGTTGAAGCCCGAGCGGATGATCATTTCCTTGAGCCGCCCGACCACGGTGAGCGCACCATCGGTGCCCACCACGCCGAGGTCGCCGCTGGCGTACCAGCCGCCCGGGCGCATGACGTGTGCGGTGGCTTGCGGGTCTCGGAAGTAGCCGGGCATCAGGCCGACGCCGCGCATCCAGATTTCGCCGGTCTGCCCGTCGGGCAGGGGGTCGCCGTCCGGGCCGACGATGCGCAGTTCGCCGCCTTCGAGCAGGTGGCCAGCGGCGGTGTCGTCGCGCGCCTGGCCCAGCGGCACCACGCACAGGGCGCCGGCGTACTCGGACAGGCCGTAGCCGTGGTGCAGGGGCTGGCCAAAACGCGCCTCCACCGCCTGCTTGAGCGCCAGCGTCAGCGGGGCGGCGCCGGTGTAGAGGTAGCGCAGCGCGGGCGCCGGCGGCCGGGCCACGCCTTGCTGGTCGAGCCAGGCCAGCAGCCGGCTGAAGAACATGGGCGGGCCTTGCAGCTGCGACACCCCGTGGTGGGCCAGCGCGTCGAACACGTCGGCCGGCTCGAAGCGGCTGCGCATGACGAGGCCGGCCCCGGCGTGCAGCGAGGCCATCAGCACCGTGCCGAGCCCGAAGATGTGGGTCATGGGCAGGTAGGCGTAGGAGCGGTCTGCCGGGCCCAGGGCGCGCGAGGCGCTGGACGCACGGGCGAACTGCAGCAGCCCCGCGTGGCTGACCAGCACGCCCTTGGGTGCACCGGTGGTGCCCGAGGTGAAGATGACCGCCGCTACCTGCTCGGCCAGCGCGCCCGTTTCGGTGCGGGCGCTGCTGCGCACCCCGCTGCGTGCCAGCCCGGGCAGGGCACTGGGGTGGGCCTGGGCGGCACGGCCGTGGGCCGCGGCGGCGTCCGACTCTGTGCTGGTGTAGTAGGTCAGGCGCGGCTCGGCCTTGGCCTCGAAGGCGGCCACTTCGCCGGCCGACATGCGCGCATTCACCCCGCAGGACCAGGCACCGACGCGGCTGCAGGCCAGCACCAGCGCCACGTGGGCCGGGCAGTTTTCGGCGACGATGAGCACCCGGTCGCCCACGCCCACGCCGGCCTCGCGCAGCTCGGCCGCCAAGACCGCCACACGGGCGGCGAGTGCGCCCAGGGTCACGGTTTCGTCGGGCGCAAACAGAAAGGGCTGGTCCGGGGCTTCGGCGGCGCGCTGCTCGAACAGCTGGTGGATGTGTTGCCAGACCATCATTCGAACTTCATGCCCTTGGTCACTTCGCCCCACAGCGCCAGCTCGTCCAGCTGGCGTTTGTGCAGGTCGGCGCCGGTGCCGGTCCAGACCACGTAGCCCTGCTCGGCCCAGCGTTTGCGCAGGTCGGCGTCGGTCAGGGCCTTGGCGGTGGCACCGGCCAGGCGCTGCAACAGCTCGGGTGCCATGCCCTGCGGGCCGTAGAGGCCGAACCAGCCGCCCACGTCGTAGTCGGGCACGCCGAGTTCGGCCATGCTGGGCAGGTCGGGCAAGGCCGGGTTACGTTCGCGCGAGGTCACGGCCAGCGGGCGCACTTTCTGGCCACCGATGTAGCCCCGCGCGCTGCCGATGATGTCGAACATCAACTGGATTTGTCCGCCCATCACGTCGGCCATGGCCGGCGCGTTGCCCCGGTAGGGCACGTGGGTCATGTTCACGCCGGTGCGCCGCGCAAACAGCTCGCCGCTGAGGTGGTTGGAGGCGCCCATGCCGGCCGAACCGAAGGCCAGCTTGCCCGGGTGGGCACGCGCGTAGGCGATCAGCTCGGGCACGTTCTTGACCGGCAGGTCGTTGTTAACCACCAGCACGTTGGCGTAGCTGAGGATGGGGGCGACGGCCACGAGGTCTTTGCGCACGTCCAGCGGCATGGCCTTCATCACGTGAGGGGTGATGGTCAGTGTGGGGCTGGCGGCAAAAAACAGCTCGCCGCCGGTGGGCGCCGACTTGGCCACCGCAGCGCCACCCATGGCGCCGGCAGCGCCGGGGCGGTTTTCCACGATCACGTTCTGCCCGAGCTCCCGGCCCAGCACGGGCGCGAACACGCGTGCCGCCATGTCCACCGGGCCGCCGGCAGCGTAACCCACGATGAGCTTGAGCACCGCGCCGCTGGGGGGGGGGCGTGGGCGCCGGCATCTGTGCCAGGGCGGGCGCCAGGCCGAACGAAAGGCCAGCGGCCAGGCCGGATGCCAGCGCGGCGGCCAACAGGCGGCGGCGCGCGGGTGGGGTCGGGGTGGTGAAAGGCAGGGTCACGTTGTCTCCTTGAGTGTTGTGTTGTGTTGTGTCGGGTCGGTTGAGGGCGGGCAGGCGCGGGCCCAACCCAGCGGCCGATGGTGTTCGCTTGGGTCCCTCGCGGCAATTCGCGATTGCGAAACCCGGGCTTTGTCTGGCTGGAAGGCAGTGGCCCGTGCCTCAGGCCTGCCACACCCCGAAGCCGGCCGAGCGCAGGTCGATGCCGATCTCGACCTCGCGCGCCTGCGCGTCTTCGTAGCGCATCGGGTTGAAGCCTTCGTACAGGTCGGGCAGCAGGCGCAGGCCGTACTTGCGCACATAGGCGTTGGCCTGGATGCCCGCCTTGTGTTTGTCGAAACGCACGTCCGGGTCCAGCCCCGTCATGCCCACGTACACGCAGGGTTGGCCGTCCACGTAGCCGGGGTTGCACTTGCGGAATTTGGGCTCGAACAGCACGTCCTTGTGCAGCTCGATCACATAGACGTGGTGGTGGGGTCGGCGGGCCATGGCATGTGAACTGTAGACGCAGCGGCCACCCCGCCGGGCAGCACCGCGCCAATCTCTATAATCGCGCCCCTTTTCAGGGAGAAGAACATGGGGATAGACATCGCGCAATCGACGCCCACCGCCGCCGCGATGGCCCAACTGGTGCAGGCCCACTATCCGCTGGGCGAGGTGGTCGCGGGGGAGTTTCTGCGCCGCAGCTTCAACCAGGTGTACCGGCTCACGCTGGCCGATGGGCGCCACGTGGTGGCCCGGCTCTGCGCCGAACGCCCACGCGGCGCGCCCCAGCTGCAGTTCGAGGCCGACGTGCTGCAACACCTGCGCGCGGGCGGCTGCCCCGTGGCCACCAGCCTGCCCACCCGCAGCGGCGAGGTGGCCCTGCGTGTGCAACTGCCCGAGGGCGAACGGGCGGTCATGCTGTTCGAACACCTGAGCGGCGAAGCCACCAGCGACCTGCCGGCCAACATCGAGGCCTTTGGCCGTGGCCTGGCGCGGCTGCACACCGCCGGCGAAGGCCTGCACAGCAGCGCCAGCCACTACACGCTTGATCTGGACTACCTGTTGCTGCTCCCCCTGCAGCGGCTGCTGCGCGCGCCAACCATGACCGCCGAACTGCGCCCGCAGTTCGAAGCGCTGGGCCAGCGCCTGCACAACCGCATTCTGTCGCTGGGCGCGCTGACCCAGGTGCTCTGCCACGGCGACGCCCACAGCGACAACAACTTCATCGCCGTGCGCGACAACGGCGAACGCGAGGCCGTGTTTTTTGACTTCGACGAATGTGGCCCCGGCCACCTGGCCTACGAACTGGCGGTGTACCCGTGGTGGCTGCACCCGCGTGCGGTGGACGGTCTGTGGAGCGACAAAGCGGCCACACGCTGGCGCCAGTTCATCACGGCCTACCGCGAAGTGCGTGTCCTCAGCGACGCCGACCTGGCCGCCCTGCCGCTGTTTGTGGCCGTGCGCCAGTTCTGGCTGCTGGGCGAATACGCCGGGCGTGTGCCGGTGTGGGGCTCGCAGGCCATGTCCACCGACTACCTGCATCGGCAGGTCAAGCTGTTGGGGCAGTGGGAGGGGTTGGAGATGCCGGCGGTTTGACGGGGCAGCAGGCGCTCCGGTCGGGGAAGCTGACGGCGAGCTTTTGCGCGTCTTTCTGCGCGTGTTTCGCAAAGACAACGGCCCACCTCACCAGCCCGGCACCGTGGCACAAACCTCCACGGGCTCGACCATGCCTTCCTTGATCGACTCCCGCATGCCGGGCACCGAGAGCAGGGACAGCGGTTCCTGACTCGCCTGCCGGTCTTCGGCGGACACCAGCACCGCGTCATGGCCTTTGCCCACGATGGTCGCAGGCTGGTGCGACTCGGCCGTCTGGTCCATCAAGCGGCACAGGTTGGCGCGCGTTTCGCTGGCGGTGAGGGTGCGTCGACCTTGATCTGAAGCCAACTTTACGCCGCCGCCAGTGCATCAGCCACGCGCTGCGCCGCCCAGATCAGATCCTTGACCAGCCGCTCATCCACCTCCAACAGACCTTCGTACTCGCCCAGGTTGCGCTTGTTGTGGCACAGGTCCAGCACCCGCCAGACCTCAGGCCCCAGCCCCAGCGTGTGCGGCAGCACCTGAAAGACGATGTAGCGGTTGCCGGCCCGGTGGCCCTTGGCGCCCAGCGCGGCAAGGCACAAGGCGTGGGCCGCGTTGTAGGCCAAATCAAACCGGCTTTCCAGCGCGAGAGTGGTGTTGCCTGCATCCATCAGGCGGGCACGGCCCGTGTGCAGCAGGCCGGCAATCTCCGCAGCGTCCGGTGGCTCGGGCTTGAGCGAACCGCCAGGGCGGCTCAGGCTTTCAAGTGGGTGGGGTGGGCTCATGTCGCGGTGACTCCTCCTGGCCGATCAGCCATATCTTTGGCTGTTGCATCACGCGGTGGATGAACGCATTGTCGCCCTGCAGCCGGGCGCGGAAATCGGCGGCGGTGTACAGCGCCGGATTGATGGTGCGGCCCAGCGTCTGGCTGGCGCCTTCCAGCGCAGCGAACACATCGCCATAGCCCAGCGTGTCGCTCACCACCAGCAGGTCCACGTCGCTCTTGGCCGTGTCCTGCTGCTTGGCAATGGAGCCAAACACAAAGGCTTGCGCGATCTGCGGCGCCAGTGGCGCCAGCGCGGCGCGCAGCACATCGGCCAGCCCCATCGTCTTGAGGACCAGCCCGCGCAACTCGGCAAACACGGGCGACGCCGCGTTGGCCTGAAAGTGCTTCTGGTTACCCTGCTTGCGCACCGTGAGCAAACCCGCCCCGGCCAGATCGGCCAGTTCGCGCTGCACCGCGCCGGCGCCCGACTGCGCCAGGCCGATCACTTCGTTCGTGTAGAAGCTGCGGTCCGGCGCGCCGAACAGAACGGCCAGCACGCGCTGGCGCACCTTGGGGAAGAGGGCGTCGGCGGCGGATGACGAAGAGGACATCTTTGAAGTACCCATATTGGGTTCAATCATACCCAATTAGGGTTATTAAAGAAGTGCCGCAACAGGTGCGCAACGAGAAATCTGCCCTAAAAGGGGGGCGGGCTATTCCCCGGCTCAGCCGTCCAGTGCGTCCAGCAGCGCCTGAACCGACGGAAGCAGATCGGGCCGGGCGTCCGCCGCGAACTCCACCAGAAAGTCCACGTCGCTGCTCTCGGGCACGAAGTCGTCGCCCAGCGCGGCGGAGCCAAACACCTCCAGCCGACGGATGCCGTAGCGCTGGCAATCAGCTTGGTTCTTCGCGATCACGTCAGACAAAGACTTGGCCTGAATTTCGCCATGGCGGTAGGTGGTTAGCCTCGACTCTGCCTCTTTGGCCCAAAGCGCATCGAGCGATGCATCTGGCTCGTCCAGCGCGTCCAGCGGCTGGTCCATCAGCGCCAGGCGTTCGTCGGGCGGGAGCTGCATTGCCTGAGCGGTGAGCGTTTTTGCGGTGATGGGCATGGTGCTTCCCTTGTGGATGAGCGAAATGGAATGCTGCTCCAGAGATCCTTGGCTGCGGGGCCACGCAGCCAACAGGTGCTCGTGTGGCAAATGGCAAGACCTGACCCCGGCAATGACCGTTAGTGGCCTGAGCGCCTGAAGTGTCAGACCGCAGACTCGCTGATCGTCCCGCGCTTCCCGCCTTTGGTGGACAACTTCAAGCCATTCCCCGCAGCGCAATCACCAGCGGTGGTAGCGCTGTTTGCACCGTGTCCCACACCAAACCCAGATTGATTTCGAAATAGCCGTGCGCAATGCGGTTGCGCATGCCGCGCATGTTGCGCCACGGAACCTGCGCATGCTGGTTGGCGAAGTCGGGGTAACGGTCCATCACCTTCGTGGCCGCTTCACC
Source organism: Hydrogenophaga sp. OTU3427 (assembly GCF_038440225.1). Taxonomy (NCBI): domain Bacteria; kingdom Pseudomonadati; phylum Pseudomonadota; class Betaproteobacteria; order Burkholderiales; family Comamonadaceae; genus Hydrogenophaga; species Hydrogenophaga sp. OTU3427. The sequence goes on from NZ_JASATI010000003.1 coordinate 161,589, forward strand.
CAGCACGATCAGGCTCATGATCACCGCTTGCTGGGTGCGCTTGTCGGCCAGAAAGTCGTCCTGGCTCATGCCCTCAGTGAAGGCCATCGCGTCTGCAGCGGCTTGCTGCATGTGCTCCAGGAAATCGGTGAGACGAAGGTCGCTCACAGCGGTCGCGCTTCGGCCAGAACCTGATCGCGGAACTTGGCTGGCAAATCTTTGGGCGTCAGCACGTCCACCCGCAGTCCCATCAACTGCTCCAGTTCGTCCTGCAGACCGCCCAAATCAAACAGCGTGGCGCCCGGCAGCAGGTCGACCAGCAAATCAAGGTCGCTACCCTCCGCGTCGTGGCCATGCAGCACCGATCCGAACACGCGCGGATTGCTCACGCGATAACGCCGCGCGGCGCTGCACACGGCGTCATGGTGTTGTGCGAGGGCTTGAGAGGGGCGCATGAGGCTGAGTGTAGCTACTGGGCCGCGCCTTCGGTGCGGTCAAACGCCCCCGACCCCATTGCCCAGCCCCATGTTCATGTGATCTCGTCGCATCGGCGCGGCGTTTTTCGCGTCTTTCCTTGACACGCTCCACCTGACCTGTCAAAAATCGCAAAATTGATACCGGACGGTGGATAACCGACCGACAAGCAACACACGATGGCGACACTGATACCTGCGCTGGGCAGCTGCCTTTCGCGCATGACCAGCGGCGAAAAGCGGCTGGCTGAACGGCTGGAAGAGAAGCTGGAGGACGACTACCTGCTCTGGTACGACGTGCCCGTTGGCCCCAAACAGTCGCACCCGGACTTTGTGGTGCTGCACCCGCGCCGCGGCCTGCTGATCCTGGAAACCAAGGATTGGCGGCTGGAGACCATACGCCGCGCCACCCGCCAGGCTTGGGAGATCGCGCCAGACGGCCAGCTCAAGGTCGTCATCAACCCGCTGGCGCAGGCGCGGCATTGCGCCATCCAGGTGGTCAACGCGCTGGAGCGCGATGCGCAACTGGTGCAGCCCGCCGGCGCCCACCAGGGCAAACTGGCCTTTCCTTGGGGCCACGGCGTGGTGTTCACCCGCATCACGCGCAAGCAGTTTGAAAGCGCCGGGCTGGGCGAGGCCATCGAGCCGCATCACGTCATCTGCTCCGACGAAATGACCGAGTCCACCGACCCGGAGCAGTTTCAGCAGCGGCTGTGGGCCATGTTCCCCCATGCGTTTGGCAGCGTCATGTCGCTCCCGCAGCTGGACCGCGTGCGCTGGATCATGTTCCCCGAGGTGCGCGTGCCGGTGCAGGGATCCCTGTTTGACGCGGCCGAAGATGCGGCCGAATTGCCCAGCATCATGCGCGTGATGGACATCCAGCAGGAGCAGCTGGCGCGCAGCCTGGGCGACGGGCACCGCGTCATCCACGGCGTGGCCGGCTCGGGCAAGACCATGCTGCTGGCCTACCGCGCCGAGCACCTGGCCAAGGCCCATATGTCACAGGCCGAGGTGGCCAACAAACCCATCCTCATGCTTTGCTACAACGAGCCGCTGGCCAAGCAGCTCGCCCGCGTGATGGCCGCCAAAGGCATCGCCGACCGCGTGCACGCGGTGCACTTTCACAAATGGTGCCGCGACCAGCTCGTCGCCTTTGGCCAGACCCTGCCCGCCAACAACCAGTCCGTCGCTGACAAGATGGCCGACATGGTTCAGCGCGTCATCACCGGCGTGGACCGCAAACAGATCCCCAGCGGGCAATACCAGGCCCTGCTCATTGACGAAGGCCACGACTTCGCGCCCGAGTGGCTCAAGCTCATCACGCAGATGGTGGACCCCGCCACCAACAGCCTGCTCGTGCTGTACGACGACGCGCAGAGCATCTACGAACGCAGCCGCAGCAAGCAGTTCAGCTTCAAGAGCGTGGGCATCCAGGCGCAGGGGCGCACCACCATCCTCAAGATCAACTACCGCAACACGCGGCAGATTCTGCAAACCGCCAGCCTCGTGGCCGCTGATCTGTTGACCGCCGAAGACAAAGACGAAGACGGCATCCCCATGCTCAAGCCCGTGAGCTGCGGGCGCGACGGCGAAGCGCCGCTCATCATCCGCCTCCCCAGCCTGCGGGCCGAAGCCACGCGCGTGGCCGAGCTTTTAGGCTCAGCCCACCAGGAAGGCCACGCCTGGGGCGACATGGCCATCATCTGCCGGCACTACAGCGAGATGGACGAATGCGCCGGCGTGCTGCGCCAGCGCGGCCTGCCGCACCAGGTGCGCAAAGGCGCGGGAAGCTTCGACCCCGCCGCCGACACCATCAAGGTGCTGACCATGCACGCCAGCAAAGGGCTGGAGTTCCCGGTGGTGGCGCTGGTGGGCGCGGGCCACATGCCCGCCCCGGGCGAAGACGAGCGCGAAGAAGCCAAGCTGTTTTACGTGGGCGCTACGCGGGCCACGCAGCGGTTGATCATCGGGATGGGCGGGGAAGGGCGGTTTGGCGCGAGGCTTCAAACCGCCCAGGCGGGCTGAACGGACCTGTCAGTCGAGAGCGAAATCGGCGATCTGCCGTTCCGCGTTTTCGTCCACCGTCTGAACATCCAGCTGCCGCAGGTCGCTACAAATCTCGTTGTAGGCGGCGTGGCGTTTGGCATCGGCTTGCGGCGGTGCCTTGACGGCGAACAGCACAGCATCGGGCAACAGCCTGCGGTCGCGCAGGCGCTTGATTTTCTGCAACCAAGCGTCGCCGTGATCGTAGATGCCCACGGTTTCCGCCTGATTCAGGTGGAAGGGTTTGATGATCTTCGTCAGAACCCCGTCCTGCTCCTGTACCAGCTGGAACCGCGCATGAAACTCATCGTTTCCAACCCGCAGAGGCATGAAGGGCGCCGGTAGCTGCAGCCCGCCCAGCAGGGCCTTGATGCGCTTCTCCATCACCTGCTCCACGTACTCGGGCGTGGCGAACGCTCGATCCACATGGTGATCAAACTGGTTGTTCAGTTCGATCGCAGGGTCGGCCGTCATCACCGCCCGGGGCGCGCTGAAGCGCACCATGGCTTCGCGAGGGTGGATCAGGCTGTCGAAGACTTGACGCAGGTAGTCGGCGCGGCCGTGGCTGGGTGCATCGGCTACCACTTTGGCCATCCGCAGAAGTTCGTCTCTCATCGCCTTGACGGCGCGCACATAAAAATCACGTGGCAGTTCGTCAAAGAAATCGGTGATGCGTTTGGTGCGGCGGGTTTGAAGTTTGAAATCAAAGAAACCCGTCTCAGGGCACATCAGCACCACACCCGCGTTGGCGAACTCCCCCGTTTCGCGGTAAGGCGCGAACTGAACCACGGCGTATCGGCACGCGACCAGTTTCATACCGTTCTCCAGAAGTCAGGGTTTGCACACCGTTCCAGCACCCGCAGCGCCTCGGCGCGGTCAAAACGGGTGGGAATGTCGAACTCGGAATTTTCCCACAGCCACTCCTCTGGTGCACTCGCCAAGGCTTTGTGGGCCATGGGAAAGGCCTCGCTCAGGCGCTGAAGGTATTGCGCCTGCAACACAAGGTCCTGGGTCAGTGCTGGCCATTGGTCGGAAAACACATGCTGCGTCTGGAACTCAGAGGCCTTGAAATCCATGTCCAAAGCCAGGTTGTGGTCAATCACCACCAGCCCCTCGTGCTCGGTGTCCCAGAGCAAGTTGGTGTTGCCCCGCAGGCGGTCGGTGTTGCGCACCCACCAGTCGAACACCAACACATCACGTTGCAGACTGGCCGGCACCCGCTGGCTGATGCCAAGTTCCAGCCAGGTGGTGTGAGGCTGCTCGCGGGAGCCGAAGGCGGGCAACGAACCGATGGCCTGCTGATCCTTTGGCAGCTCTCTCACCAGTTCCGGGTCAAGTTGCACCAAGGCAAAAGGCGGCAGAGGCAGACCCAGCGCCCCGGCCAGGTGTCCACAAATCCACTCCCGCCACAGGCTCGCACGGTTGGTTTGTTGTCCCTTCACGTAGTAGCGGTGCCCATCCGCCCCACGACACAGCAAGGGGATCGACTTGCCTTGGGCGGCAGGGCCAATGACCTCAACTATCTGGATCACAAGAACGGGCGGATTCATCACGTTCCCTCCGGTTAATTTGTTGACACCGGGCGTTTACGTTTCGGTTTGCCGGTTGGCAGCAGGCTAGTGATGCGCTGGTACAGCTCGAACAGAAAGGCCACACGTTCGGCGTCGTTTTTCCAGCTCTTCTTGCCGCCGCACAGGGCGTAGGCGGCGTCCACTGCGGCGTCGAGTTTCTGGTGGGCCTTGAGCAGCGCGGGCGGCATGGTCAGCGGGTCGTACAGGTCGGCCAAGGATGCGTGCTGATCGCCTTGTTGGAACTGCGCGCGGGCATCGAGCACACCTTGTGCAGCCGTTTCGATGGCGGCGCGGGCTTTGTGCGCGGGCGTGCCGGGCGCGGCATCGGCTGGCAGATCGGGCCAGGGGTAGTTGTTGTAGACGATGTCCTTGGAGTAGCGGAAGTCACTCTTCAACCGACCGCATGTGTAGCGGACCCATGCGTTGTGCATGGTGCTGGAAAGCACGCCCAAGTGGTAAAGCGTGGCTTCAGGTGCGACCTTGACCAGGTTGCTGCACAAAGTGGCGGGTTGCTCGAATCCAAAAGGAATGAACGGCCTGCGCTCGGAAGACACTTCCGGCATCACGAGATATGGCTGGTCCGGCATGTTATGTACAAGAAAGCGTGTCGGCGTTGCAGCGATCTTGACGGTGGATGCTCGCTTGCTCTGCTGGCGAAAGCGTTGAACTGCCTGCACTCGTTTCATCGCCTCGGGCATGGCGCGCAGTTCTGCAGGTGGGCAATCACCCAGCCAGAGGCACCAGCGCTCATAGCCATTGAGAAACTCGACTGATCCCAGCCAGCGCCGGAACCACTTCGCGCTGCCTGGCTCTATGGCAATGAAAGCATCGCGCTCTTCAGTGCTGAACAGGTAGTTTCCGTCGTCGATGGGTTGACTGCCAATACCGATTTCGGGGACTTTACTGATCGGCTTGCTCCGTCGGCGCAGCACCACGTCTGGCGCGTCCACCAGATACGGGTTGATGTTGTGTGCCGGCACCGCCAGCGGCTCGCCCTTGATGTCCTCGTACTCATAGATCGTCTTGCCCGGCCGGTCTTCCAGACCGAAGCCGACGATCACGCAGTGCACGGCGGCCTTGCCCTTGGCCTCGTTCGTCCAACTGAAGGTGCGGTGCGCGAATTGGATGTGCACGCCTTGGGCCAGCATCCAGCCCCAGAGCACGCCCACCTGTTCGCCCTGCGAGATGCTGTTGGTGGACACGAAGGCGCACGCGGGTTGTGCCGGTTCGATTCCGGTTCGGGGCACCATCTGAATGTAAAGCGTGGCCTTGACGTACCAGGCCGCCACAAAGTCCAGCAAACCGGCGTTTTCGATGCCAATAAAAACCAGCCGCGTGTCTTCGCGCTGCGCGTCGTCCATGTACTTGGCGCCTACGAACGGCGGATTGCCCAGCACGTAGCTGCAGCGCTCGGCCGGCAGCACGTCGTTCCAGTCCAGTTGCAGCGCGTTGCCGTGCACCACATGCGGCGTGCTCTTGAGCGGGATGCGGGCGAAATACAGGCCGAACTCTTCGCTCACCCGCAGGTTCATCTGGTGGTCCATCAGCCACAGCGCCACCTGCGCAATCTGGGCCGGGAACTCTTCAATTTCGATGCCGTGGAACTGGTCCACGTTCAGGCTGATGAGCTGGTGCACGTCCAGCGTTTGCTGGCCGCTGGTATAGCTGGAGCGCAGCACTTCCAGCTCCAGCAGCCGCAGTTCGCGGTAGCTGATGACCAGGAAATTGCCACACCCGCAGGCGGGGTCAAAAAAGGTCAGCAGGCGCAGCTTTTTGTGGAACTCGAACAGGCGGTTCTTGTTGCTTTTGACCTTGTGGAACTCGGCCCAGAGCTCATCCAGAAACAGGGGCTTGATGAGCTTGAGGATGTTTTCTTCCGACGTGTAGTGCGCGCCCAGGTTGCGGCGGGCCTTTTCGTCCATGATGCTCTGGAACAGGCTGCCAAAGATGGCCGGGCTGATGGCCGACCAGTCGAGCGAGCAGGCGTCCAGAAACGCTTCGCGCATGGCGCGGCTGAAGTCGGCCATGGGCAGCGGTTCTTCAAACAACTTGCCGTTGACGTAAGGGAAGGCCGCCAGTTGTTCGTCCAGCGTGCGGCTGCGTTTGTCTTCGGGTGTGTTGAGCACCTGGAACAATTGCGCCAGCCGGGGGCCGAGGTCGGAGCCGTCTTCGCTGGTGCGTTCTTCCACAAACTGGCGCATGGCCTGCGCGGGCTGGAAGATGCCGGTGTCGTCTGCAAACAGGCAGAACAGCAGACGCACCAGCAGCACCTCCAGCGCATGGCCTTCGTAGCCGCTGGCCTTGAGCGCGTCGTGCAACTTGCCCATGCGCTCGGCTGCGCGGATATTGACCGGGTCTTGCGCCTTGATTTCCTGCGTTTTGTAGCCGGCGATGAAGCCGAACTGGCGCACGTGCTTGTGCAGGTCTTTCAGCGCGAACTCGCGGGTGTCGCCCGACGCGAGGTGGCGGACGCGGAAGTGGCCGAAGTCGCACACCACGATGACCTGCGGCAGATCACGCTCGGCAATGCCGGGCAGGTAGCCCATGGCCTGGTCTAGCGCCTTGCCCAGGTCCTTGCCGCGAGACTTGTGCTCCACCAGCAGCATGCCGGGCCAAAATAGGTCCACAAACCCATCGGTGCGGGCCTTGGCGCCCGGCAGCTTCTTGACCGCGTGCTCAAAGCTGGCGACGCGCTTGTCGCTGATGCCGAAGATTTCAAAAAAATCGATCCAGAATGGCTTGGCGTCCGAATCTTCCCGGGTGGCGTCCTCCCAGCGTTTGGAAAACGCCAGCGCTTTGTTTTTAATTTCGTTCCAAGAAAGTGGCATACCGTCCCTGATTTTTGTTTGCTGCTCACGCTCCCGCCTCGCGAGTCTATTTCCCCCACGAATCCTTCAACCCCGTCACCCGATTGAACACCGGCTTGGCACCCGCCACGTGATCCACCCGATCCGCCACAAAGTACCCAAACCGCTCGAACTGGAACTTCTGATCCGGCTGCGCGGCGGCCAGTGAGGGCTCCACGTAGGCGGTCACCACTTTCAGGCTGTTCGGGTTCAGGGCTTCGATGAAGTCCTTGCCGCCGGCGTCGGGCTGGGGGTCGCTGAACAGGCGGTCGTAGAGGCGCACTTCGGCGCTCACGCCGCTGGCCACGCTCACCCAGGTGATGGCGGCTTTGGCTTTCACGCTGTCGGCGCCGGGCGTGCCGCTTTTGGTGCCGGGGATGACTTTGGCGTGCACTTCGGTCACCAGGCCGTTGGCGTCGCGGGCGCAGCCGGTGCATTCGATGACGTAGCCGCCTTTGAGGCGCACCACGTTGCCGGGGAACAAGCGCTTGTAGCCCTTGGGCGGCACTTCTTCAAAGTCTTCGCGTTCGATCCAGAGGTCTTTGCCGATCTTGAACACGCGGTCGGGCGGCGGGGTCTGGCCTTCGGCGATGGCCGAGTGGGGCAGGGCGGGCTGGGTGCAGTCTTCGGTGTAATCGTCAGCGCCAAAGGCCTCTGCCCAGTTGGTCAGCACCAGCTTGACGGGGTCGAGCACGGCCATGCCGCGGTGGGCCTTGTTTTCCAGGTCTTCGCGCAGGCAGCCTTCGAGCGTGCCGTAGTCGATCCAGCTGTCGCTTTTGGTCACGCCGATGCGTTCGGCAAAGAGCTGGATGCTCTCGGGCGTGTAGCCGCGGCGACGCAGGCCGACGATGGTGGGCATGCGTGGGTCGTCCCAGCCGCTGACTTTGTGGTCATACACCAGCTGCGCGAGCTTGCGCTTGCTGGTGATGACGTAGGTGAGGTTGAGGCGGGCGAATTCGTACTGGCGCGGCGGCGGGCTGTGCAGCAGGCCGCCTTCGCACAGGCGCTCCAGCAGCCAGTCGTAGAACGGGCGCTGGTCTTCAAATTCCAGCGTGCAGATGCTGTGGGTGATCTGCTCCAGCGCGTCCTCGATGGGGTGGGCAAAGGTGTACATCGGGTAGATGCACCATTTGTCGCCGGTGTGGTGGTGGGTGGCGCGGCGGATGCGGTAGATGGCCGGGTCGCGCAGGTTGATGTTGGGCGAGGCCATGTCGATCTTGGCGCGCAGCACCATCGAGCCATCCTCGTGCTGGCCGTCGCGCATCTCGCGGAAGCGCGCCAGGTTCTGCTCGGGCGTGCGACTGCGAAACGGGCTGTCCACGCCGGGTTTGCCGAAGTCGCCGCGCGCCAGGCGCATCTGCTCGGCGGTCTGTTCGTCCACGTAGGCGTGGCCGGCCTGCACCAGGTACTCGGCCGCGCGGTACATGAAGTCGAAATAGTCGCTGGCCTGGTAGAGGTGGCTGCTGCCGTTGGCGTCCCAGTTGAAGCCCAGCCACTGCACCGCGTCGAGGATGGAGTTGACGTATTCGGTGTCTTCCTTCTCGGGGTTGGTGTCGTCAAAACGCATGTGGCACACGCCGCCGTAGTCGCGCGCCAGGCCAAAGTTGAGGCAGATGCTCTTGGCGTGGCCCACGTGCAGGTAGCCGTTGGGCTCGGGCGGAAAGCGGGTGCGGATCTTGGCCGGGTCGGGCTGGCCGGCCGCGTGGTGGGCGGCGTCGCCGGGGCTGCCGGCCCAGCGGCGGCTGGCGTAGGTGCCTTGCTCCAGGTCTTTTTCAATGATCTGGCGCAGGAAGTTGCTGACTTTGTGCTCGGCTTCGGCGGGGGAGGCGGGTTTCTGACTCATGCCCGGATTCTAGGCGCCACCCCGGCCCAACACCGGTGTGCTGCCGCCCGCAGCGCCCCGGTTTACAGCTCGCCCAGGCCCATCTGCGACAACACATCGGGCTGCAGCAGTTCCTCCAGCGTCGGGTCGGGGCGCTGGCTCCAGGCCAGGCCCAGCGCCAGGACCACCAGCAGGGTGCCGGCCAGCCACCAGCGTGTGGCCGGGCGGCGCCCGCCCGTGCTGCCGCCGGCCACGGCCCAGGCGGGGTGGGTGTGCAGGTGGGCGTGGCGCTGCTGCCACTGGGCCAGCACCCGTTGCTGCAGGGCTTCGGCTGCGGCATCGGCGTCGCTCTCTGCAGGAGCGGCATCGGCGCGGTGCAGCGATTGGCGCAGGGCAGCGCGCAGGTCGTTGACGGGCGGGGTGGGCTCGGTGGGGCGGTTCATGGCGCGTCCTGGGCTTGCAGCGCCTCGCGCAGGCCGCGTTTGGCGCGGAACAGCAGCTGGTGCGCGGCGTTGGGCGCGATCTCCAGCGCGCGGGCGATGTCGTCCACCTCGGCATCGGCATAGGCCCACATGGCCAGGGCCATGCGCTGGCGCGCCGGCAGCTGGCCCAGGGCGGTGTGCAGGCGGCCCGGGTCGTCCGTCAGCGCGGTGTCGGTGTGCGGGTCCTGTTGGTGCGCCTGTTGCTGGTCCTGCAGCATGTCCAGTTCGGCGGGCTCCAGTTGCAACTCGCGCTGGCGCACCAGGTGGCTACGGCAGCGGTTGAGCACGATGGTGTGGAAGTAGGTGGACAGCTGCGCCCCGCGCTGGTCGTCGGGCTGGGCGCTCCACAGGCGCAGAAAGGCGTCCTGCACCGCGTCTTCGGCGTCTTCGTGGCGGCGCAGCATCTGGCGCGCCAGGGCCAGTGCGGGCGGCGTGAGGTGGCGCACCAGGGCCTGCGCGCTGGCGGGATCGCCGCCGGTGGCCTGGCGCCACAGGGCCCAGCCGTCCAGCGGCAGGCCCAGGGCGCGGCGCGCGCGGTCGACCAGGCGGGTGGCGGCAGCCACCAGGGTCAGGCCAGGGGCCGCGGGGCCGGGAGGCGGCACCCAGGTCCACGCAGTGGGCAGGCGGTGGGGCAGGTGTGTCATCGCAGGGGCAGTTTCTCACGCAGGGCGGCCCGTTCGGCCGGGCTCAGGCGCTCCAGCAGGTCGCGCCGCTGTTGTAGCAGCTGGGCGCGTTCGGCCCGGCTCATGGCCTGCAGGCGGGCGCGGCGTTCTTCGCTCAGGGCGGCGCGTTCAGCGGGCGGTAGCTGCGCCCATTGCTGGCGGGTCTGGCCGGCCAGGGCCTGGCGCTCGGCCGGGGTCAGGCTGGCCAGCCGGTCGCGCAGTTCGCGCCGGAAGGCCCGGCGTTCGGCCGGGCTCAGCTTGTCGAGCTGGCGCTGGATGTCGGCGCGGCGTTCGGCCTGCTCGGCCGGGCTCAGACGGGCCCATGCCTGCGGGTCGGGCACGGTGGGGCCGGCCATCGCTGGCTGGGCCGCGCCGGCGGCCAGCAGCAGGGCAGTGGCGCAGGCCCGCAACCCGGGCCAGCGGCGTGGCGCGATGGTGGCGTGGGGGCTGACGGTGGACATGGTGACGGTTGAACCGCTCAACATGTGTTCTCTTACGCGGCCCGCGCAAAGCCCCGCGCTTGGGCTCGGACAAGGGCGCAGCGCCATAAGGCCAGCCGTTGCGGCGGGTTCAAACGGTACACGGGCAGCGGTGTTGAACCGGTGGTCGTGGGAGGTGAGTCCCGTGTTCTTTTTCAAGGAGTTGTCATGCGTCAATCCAAATCTTCCGTGGCCCTGCGTGGCCTCATGCTGGCCGTGCTGGCGACCGGCGCGGTCCAGGCCTGGGCCCAGGCGCCCGGCGATGCCCAGTCGGCCCGGGTGGATCGCCGGCAGGCGCACCAGGCCGAGCGCATCGAACAGGGTGTGGCCTCGGGCGAACTGACCCGTGGCGAGACCCGCCGCCTGGCGCGCGAGCAGCGCCACATCGCTCGCCTGGAACGCCGCACTGAGGCCGATGGTGTGGTCACCCGGCGCGAGGCGGCCCGGGTGGAGCTGGCACAAGACCGCGCCAGTGCCCGCATCGCCCACGCCAAACACGACCGCCAGGCGCGACCCGGGGCCCGTTGAGGCCGCGATGGCGGCCCGCGTTCACTGACCGAAGCGTGGGCCGTCCTTCAAAAATTCAAGTTCGGCCGCGCTGCTCTCGCGGCCCAGCACCGCGTTGCGGTGCGGGAAACGCCCGAACTGCGCCACGATGTCGCGGTGCAGCTGGGCATACCGCAGGTTGTCCGCCAGGGTGTCGCGCAGCGGGGGCGGTGCGTTGGCCAGCAGTTGCTCGAAGCAGGCCACACAGCGCTCCTGCAGCGCCAGGTCTTCGGCGTGCATCAGCGGCATGTAGACGAACAGGCGGGCCGCCCGGGGCAGGGGCATGTCCTCGCCCTGCGCCACGGTGCGCAGCGCCAGCGCCTGCGCCCGCGTGTCGCCGGCAAAGGCCTGCGCCTGGCCCCGGTGGATGTTGCGGGTGAACTGGTCCAGCAGCAGGATCAGCGCCAGCCGCCGCATGGGCGCGGTCTCCCAGTCGGCCAGGCCGCCAGCCACCGCCTGCGCCACCAGCGGGCCGAAGCGGGTGCTGATCTCGGCGTCCACGGCCGCGCCGCCCTGGAACCACAGGTCGCCCCGGTGCGGTTCGGGCCAGTCGCGTTTCAAGTCATCGCCCAGCCAGAAATGCAGGACGTCGGCGGCGGTGGCGGGCAGGGTGTTCATGGCAAGCGGGGGCGGTGGGGGGTATGGGGCCATTCTAGGAGTCTGGCGTGTAACATGCGCGCCGACGCTGGCCCCTGGTTTCCTCCTCTTCATCCCCTCCCGCAGCATGGCAAACGACAGCTCCCGGCTGGCCCTGATCGACGCTCTCAAGGCCGTGGCCTCGCAGTTCATCGTGCTGCACCACCTGGCCTTCTACGGGCCCATGTCCGACTTCACGCTCAAGCTGTGGCCGACCGTGGTGACCTGGCTGAGCCAGGATGCGCGCATCGCGGTGCAGGTGTTCCTGGTGATCAGCGGCTTCCTGTCGGCGCGCTCGCTGGCCCCGCACGGGGTCTTGCGTGGGCGGCATCCGCTGCGGCTGGTGCTGTCGCGCTACATCAAGATCAGCCTGCCCTACCTGGCCGCCCTGCTGGTGGCGGTCGTGTGCACCGAACTGGCCCGCCACTGGATGCGGCACGACTCCCTGCCCAATGCGCCCGACTTGCTGCAGTTTGTCGGTCATGCCTTGCTGCTGCAGAGCGTGCTGGGCATGGACGCGCTGTCGGCGGGCGTCTGGTACGTGGCCATCGATTTCCAGCTGTTCACGCTGTTCGTGGCCGTGTTGTGGCTGGCGCGGCGGCTGGGGGGCGGCTCGAACCACGTCACCGCCTACGCCGTCATGCTGCTGATGGCGGTGCTGGCCCTGGTCTCCCTGTTCTATTTCAACCGCAACGCGGACTGGGACAACTGGGCCCTGTATTTCATGGGCGCCTACACCCTGGGCGCGGTCACCTGCTGGGCCAGCCTGGACGGCGCCGACCGCGCCTGGCGCTGGCTGATGGCCGTCCTGGTGCTGGCCACGGCGCTGGCGCTGGCGCTGGACTTCCGCGAGCGCATTGCCCTGGCGCTGGCCGTGGCCGTGCTGCTGGGCGCGGCGCAGCACGGCGGCTGGCTCAAGACCTTTCCGCGCAGCCGGGTGCTGGCCTATCTGGGGCAGATTTCCTATTCGGTCTTCCTGCTCAATTTCCCCATCGGCCTGGTGGTCAACGCCGCCTTCACCCGGTTTGCCCCGGCCGACCCGGTGGTGCAGACCGTCGGGGTGCTGCTGGCCTGGCTGGCCTGCAACCTGGCCGGCGCGCTGTTCTATCACCAGGTGGAGCACCGCCTGCGGCGCCTGGGTTGACCGTCTCCCGCGGTGCCGGGGTTACGTTTTCTCACCGACTTGACAATTCGTGGGGCGCTCTCGTGACACAGCTGAGGTGCAATACGGGCATCGGCTGGAGAAGGCCGTCAACTGGAGCACCTCTCATGAACAACGCCCATTCTTTCGCACTTGACGTTCGAGGGCTGGCACGTGGCCTGGCCCGTGTGGCCGGCCTCTGCGCCCTGGGCGCCGCGGGCTTGGCGCAGGCCAACGATGTCAACTGGTCGATCGGCCTCAATTCCCCCGGCGTGTCGGTGGGCGTGTCCAACAGCCGCCCGGTGCTGGTCTACCCGCAGCCGGTGTACGGCGCCCCGGTCTATGGCGCGCCCGTGTACGTGCAGCCGCAGCCGGTCTACCAGGTCCGGCCCATGCCCAGCTACGGCTATGTGCAGCCGGTGGTGGTGCATCCCTATGCGCCGGTGACGGTGTGGGGGCCCCGGGGCCATGGCCACAAGCACAAACACCGCCATGGCCACGATCGTTGGGACCGCGACGACGATGGTCGTCGCTGGCGCTGAGTTACCCGCCTGATCACAGGCCCCTTCGGTTCCAAGGTCCCGCTGCGCCCCGCGCGCAGCGGGTTTTTTTGTTTCCGTGGCCGCGGCTTTGCACCACCTTGACGCACCCGATACCCCTGCGTCATGCGCTTGTCGTGGGGGTTCCTACAATTTGGCCATGAACCTCAAGAAGTGGAGCGCCGTGGCGCTGGTGGTGGTGCTGGTCGCAGGCGGCGGCTGGTGGTGGGCGCAGCGCGGTGATACGCAGGCGCTCGGCTACCGCACGGCCAAGCTCGAACGCGGGGGCCTGCAGGCCACGGTGTCGGCCAGCGGCGCCGTCAACCCCGTCACCCAGGTGTCCGTCGGCACCCAGGTCAGCGGCCAGATCCGCGACCTGTACGTGGACTACAACGCCGAGGTCAAGGCGGGCCAGCTGATCGCACAGATCGATCCCGAGACCTTCGAATACCGCGTGCGCTCGGCCCAGGCCGACCTGGACGCCGCTCGGGCCAACGTGTTGACGGCCCAGGCCAACGCCGCCGCCAGCCGCGCCAACGTGTCGCGCGCGCAGACCGACCTGGCCGAGGCCCAGCGTGGCCACGACCGCAACCTCAACCTGGTGGCCCAGGGCTTCATCTCCCAGAGCGAGGCCGACCGCACCCGTGCCCTGGTGGCCTCGGCCGGCGAGGCGCTCAAGTCGGCCCAGGCGCAGCTGGGCGTGAGCGAGGCGCAGATCAAGTCGGCCCAGGCCACGGTGGCCCAGCGTGACGCGGTCCTGGCCCAGGCCGGCGTGGACCTGGGGCGCACCCGCATCAAGTCACCGGTGGATGGCATCGTCATCAAGCGTGCGGTGGAGCGTGGCCAAACCGTGGCCGCCAGCCTGCAGTCGCCCGAGCTGTTCGTGATCGCGCAGAACCTGTCGGACATGCAGGTCGACGCCAGCATCGACGAGGCCGATGTGGGCCGCATCCGCACCGGCCTCAAGGCCAGCTTCACCGTGGACGCCTTCCCGGGCCAGACCTTCGAGGGCGAGGTGCGGCAGGTGCGCAAGGCGGCGCAGAACGTGGCCAACGTGGTCACCTACATCGCCGTGGTGCGTTTTTCCAACGCGGCCGGCCGCCTGCTGCCGGGCATGACGGCCAATGTGCGCATCCTCACCGACTCGCGCGAGAACGTGCTCAAGGTGCCCAACGCGGCGCTGCGCGTGCGCCTGCCCGGTGTCGAGCCGGGCGGGGCCACGCCGCCGGCCGACGGTTCGCCAGCGCCGGCCGTGGCCGCGGGCCCGGGCGGCCGCAACCCCATGGGCGAGTTCCGCGAGCGGCTGATCAAGCAGCTGCGCCTGACCGAAGACCAGATCGGCAAGGTCGACGGCATCTTCGCCGGTGCCCGTCCGCAGTTCGCCGCCCTGCGCGAGCTGGCCGAAAAGGAGCGGCCCAAGGCACGCGAACGCATCATGATCGACGTCCGGGCCCGCATCAGCGACCTGCTCACGCCGGAACAGAAACCCATCTACGCCACCATGGTGGCCGAGCTGGCAGGTCGCCAGAGCACCCGCGGGCGCCTGTTCGTGCTCGGGGCCGACGGCAAGCCCCAGGCCTTCGACGTGCGCCTGGGCATCAGCGACGGCAGCATGACCGAGCTGCTGCTGGGGCCCGACTCGCCCGCGACGGCGGCGCTCAAGGCGGGCACCGAGGTGGTGGTGGGCACCCAGGCCGCCGCGCCCCGCACGGCCAGCGGCCCGCGTTTCTCGTTCTGAGCGGAAGCGCGCCATGGCACTGATCCAAGTCGAGCACCTGCGCAAAAGCTACACCCTGGGCGGACAGACCGTGCGCGCGCTGGACGACGTGAGCCTGTCCATCGAGGACGGCGATTTTGTGGCCATCATGGGTGCCTCGGGGTCGGGCAAATCCACGTTGATGAACATGCTGGGCTGCCTGGACCGGCCCGACAGCGGCAGCTACCACCTGGCCGGCGAAGCGGTGCAGGCCATGACGCCCGACCAACTCGCCACGGTGCGCAACCGGCGCATCGGCTTCGTGTTCCAGCAGTTCAACCTCTTGCCGCGCACCACGGCGCAGGAAAACGTGGAGTTGCCCATGGTCTACGCCGGCGTCAAGCCGGCCGAGCGCCACGCGCGGGCGCTGGCCGCGCTGCAGCGCGTGGGCCTGGGCGAGCGCGTGGGTCACATGCCCTCGGAGTTGTCGGGCGGTCAGCAGCAGCGGGTGGCGATCGCGCGCGCACTGGTCAACCAGCCGCAGCTGATCCTGGCCGACGAGCCCACCGGCGCGCTCGATTCCCACACCAGCGAGGACATCATGTCCCTGCTGGCCGAACTCAACCTGCTGGGCATGACGGTGGTGCTGGTCACCCACGAAGCCGACGTGGCGGCATGGGCGCGCCGCTGCCTGGTGTTCCGTGACGGCCGGCTGGTCGAGGACCACCGCCAGCCCGGGCGTGCCGCGGTCGCGACGAGCGAGGTGGTGCCGTGAACCGCCCCGCCGCCGGGCCGCCCCAAGGCGGGGCATCCCCCTGGGGGGGCAGCGCAGTACACGGCGTGACAAGCGTGGGGGCTTCTGTACGTTCCGCCTGGCGCGCCCTGCGCGCCAACCTGCTGCGCAGCCTGCTCACCATGCTGGGCATCATCATCGGGGTGGCCGCCGTCATCACCATGATTGCGGTGGGCCAGGGCGCCACCGAGCGGGTGCAGGAGTACATGAAGGTGCTGGGCTCCAACATCATGCTGGTGCTGCCGGGTGGCGCCAATGCCGGCGGCGTGCGCCAGGGCGCGCAGACCGCCCAGGGCCTGACCGAGGAGGACGCCAAGGCGATCGCGCTGGAGGTGCCCGAGGTGCAGGTGGCGGCGCCCAACTCGCGCGCCACGGTGCAGGCGGTCTATGGCAACAGCAACTGGAGCACGCCGGTGTTCGGCGCCACCAACGACTACCTGGAGGCGCGCGACTGGCCGCTGGAGAGCGGGCGCATGTTCGAGACCGCCGAGCTGCAGGGCGCGGCCAAGGTGGCGCTGATCGGCAAGACGGTGGCGCGCGAGCTGTTTGGCGAGCAGGACCCGATCGACCAGGTGGTGCGGCTGCGTTCGGTGCCGGTCACCATCGTGGGCGTGTTGTCGGCCAAGGGGCAGAATTCCTGGGGCTCCGACCAGGACGACATCATGCTGGTGCCCATGTCCACCTTCCGCAACCGGCTGCAGGGAGACACCTCGGGCCGGGTCAAGCGGGTGAGCACCATCTCGGTCAAGGTGCGCGATGGCGCCGACATGAAGGTGGCCGAGGAAAGCATCACTGAACTGCTGCGCCAGCGCTTCCGGGTGCAGCCCGGGGCCGACGAACCCTTCCGCATCCGCAACCTGACCGAGATGCTGCAGACCCAGGAGGCGTCGAGCCGCACCATGACGCTGCTGTTATCGGCGGTGGCCGGCGTGAGCCTGATCGTGGGCGGCATCGGCATCATGAACATCATGCTGGTCAGCGTGATGGAGCGCACCCGCGAGATCGGCCTGCGCATGGCGGTGGGCGCGCGCGGGCGCGACATCCTGGCCCAGTTCCTGATCGAGGCGGTGACCTTGAGCCTGATCGGCGGCGCGGTGGGTGTGCTGCTGGGGGCGGTGGCCACCTGGGCGGTGGGCGAGTTCGCCGGCTGGAAGGTCAGCATGACGCTGGATTCCATCGTGCTCGCGGCCGGTTTTGCCGCCGGCGTGGGCGTGTTCTTCGGCTTCTACCCGGCGCACAAGGCCTCGCGCATGATGCCGATCGACGCCCTGCGGCGCGAGTAGACTCGGCGGCGCATGTCCGAATTTTTCTTGCCATCTCCGGTCGCCGGCCGGCCTGTCCTGCGCCGCGTCGCCTTGCTGGCCATGGCCTCGCTGCTGGTGGCCTGCGCGGGCGGCCTGTCCGGCCCACGCACATTCACCCTGACCGAGGCCCAGCTGTCGCAGCGGGTGGCCGAGCAGTTTCCGCTGCGCAAGCGCTACCTGGAGCTGTTCGATCTCACGCTGAACACGCCCGAGATCCGCCTGCTGCCGGAGCAGAACCGCATCGGCACCCGGCTTGCCTACTCGCTGGGCGACCTGTGGGGCGGCACGCGGCGCTTTGACGGCGCCATGAGCTTCAGCTACGGCCTGCGCTTCGAGCCCAGCGACGCCAGCATCCGCCTGAGCGACGTGCGGGTCGAGAGCTTCGATGTGCCGGGCGTGGGCTCGGCGCTGGCACCGCAGGCACGGCGCCTGGGCACGCTGGTGGCCGAACAGCTGCTGCAGGACGTGAGCCTGCACCGCTTCAAGCCCGAGGAGCTGCGCAGCGCACAAGGCCTGGGCTGGCAGCCCGGCGCGCTGCGCGTGGTGCCCGGCGGGTTGCAGCTTGAACTGGTTCCCATCAATTCCCGATAAAAAACGAAACCATGGATGTTGTGTTGTTGCTCAAGGCCGCCGCGATGGGGGTGGTCGAGGGCCTGACCGAGTTTTTGCCCATTTCGTCCACCGGCCACCTGATCCTGGCCGCCGCGCTGCTGGATCTGGAGGGCGACAAGATCAAGCTGTTCGAGATCGTGATCCAGACCGGGGCCATCCTGGCGATCGTGGCCCTCTACTTCCAGAAGCTCTGGTGGACCGCGCGTGGCCTGGCCACCGAACGCGAGGCCCAGCGCTTCACGCTCAATGTGTTGATCGGCTTTCTGCCGGCGGCGCTGGCCGGCGTGTTGTTCATCGGTTTCATCAAGCGGGTCCTGTTCAACCCGCAGGTGGTCGCGCTGAGCTTCATCGTCGGCGGGCTGGTCATCCTGTGGGCCGAGCGCCGGCAGGCGTCCGCCGCGGCGGCACGGGTCGACAGCGTGGACCACCTGGGGTGGACCGATGCGCTCAAGGTCGGCCTGATCCAGTGTGTGGCGCTGGTGCCGGGCGTCAGCCGCTCGGGCGCCACCATCATCGGCGGCATGTTGATCGGCCTGTCGCGCCGCGCGGCCACCGAGTTCAGCTTTTTCCTGGCCATTCCCATGCTGTTTGGCGCGGCCGCCTACGACCTTTACAAGCACCGCGATCTGTTGAGCGCGGGCGATCTGCCCTTGTTCGCGGTGGGCCTGCTGGCGTCCTACCTGTCGGCCTGGATCTGCGTGCGCTGGCTGCTGCGTTTCGTGGCCAGCCACACCTTCGTGTCCTTCGCCTGGTACCGCATCGTCTTCGGCGGCTTTATTCTGCTGTCGGCTTGGGCGGGCTGGATTCGCTGGTCGGCTTGAACAGACCCACCACGTTGCCGCCGGCGCGGGACGCGGCCTCGCTGGCCTGGCTGGCGTATTCGAGCAGGCTGAACACGTTGTCGCCGTGCAGGGGCGACATGGCCACGCCGATGCTGGCGGACACCTGCAGCCAGTGGCCATCGACCACCAGCGGTTCGCTCACGTGGTGGCGCAGCTTGTCGGCCACGGCCAGCGCATCATCGGTGCCTTCCACGTCCTCGAGCAGCAGCACGAATTCGTCGTTGCCGGTGCGGGCCACCGAGTCGGACGCCCGGGTGCAGGTCGCCATGCGGCGGGCCGCCTGCTTGATGACCTGGTTGCCCATTTCCTGACCCAGTGCCTCGTTGATCGGCTGCACGCCGTCCAGGCGCACGCCCATCACCACCAACTGGCGGCGGTTGCGCCGGGCGGCGGCCAGCGCGTGCTCCAGCCGGTCGGCCAGCAGCGCCCGGTTGGGCAATTCGGTCAGCGGGTCGCGTTGCGCCATCACGCTGAGCTGCTCTTCGGCTTCCTTGCGCTGGTGGATGTCCATCAGCACGCCGGCCACGCTGTCGGGCTGACCGCCGGCGGCGCGGGCGAACACGCGGCCACGCCACAAGACCCAGGCCCAGCGGCCGGGCCCGCGCGACAGGCGCACCTCGCACTCCATGCGGTCGTGCACGCCCGTCAGGTGATCGCGCCAGCGTTGTTGCCAGCGTTCCAGGTCTTGCGGGTGCATCAGCAACTCGACCGCTGCCAGGCTGGACGGCGCGGTGTGGCTTTCAGGCGATTCGGCCAGCGCGCTGGCGCGGGCGTCCAGGGTCAGTTGGCCGGTGGGGATGTGCCATTCCCACATGCCGACCAGGCTGCAGTCCAACGCATGGCGCAGGCGGGCCAACTCCGCTGCCGCGTCTTGGACGGGCGCTGCGGGAGCGGGTGAATTCGACGGTGGCGTGGCGCGGGCGCGCCCCTTGGTGCTCATGGGTGCTGACTGGGCCTCTCCCCGGACCTTCCGGCGACTGGGCTAATTGTGACCAATTATTTCTCTATCGCCTTGTTGACACAATGTGTTACGCCCCGTCCCGGTGCGCCTGAAGCAGATCCAGCAGGGCATTTTCGATGGCGGCGGCCGTTTCCACCGGTTTTTCCATCGGAAACAGGTGGCTGCCTTCGAGCATCTGCAGCCGCTGCGGGTGTTCGCGGCCGACCAGGCGGTGTGTCATGGCCATGCCCACCTGCTGCATTTCCTGCGATCCGGTCCCGCCGATGAAGGCCGCCGGGCAGCGCAGCGGGTGCCGGCGCAGCAAGCGGTCGAGGTGGTGGGGCAGGGTGTTGTAGATCGCGGTCTCGATGTCGCGGTCGAAACCCAGCACCCGGCGCACGCCCTGGGCCGTGGGCTGGTCGTGGGTGCCGTGGGCGATGTAGTCGCGCAGCACCTGCGGGTGCCAGTGGGCAAAGGCCCGCTTGTGCTGGAAGTGGGCGAGGGCGTCCTCGGCGCTGGGCCACTGGTGGCGCCGGCGCCGGCTGACCTTGCCGGGCGACACCGAACCGACCAGCTGCACGCCCTTGATCAGGGCCAGGGTGCGGGCGCGCCAGCCACCCAGCAGGGGCGCGTCCAGGAGCAGCACACCTTGCACGCCGCGCCCGCCCAGTTGCGGGTGTTGCGCTGCGCACATGGCGCTCAGGAAGCCGCCCAGCGAGTGCCCGACCAGGAAGACCGGGCCCCGGTGTTTTTCGATCTCGGGGCCGGCGAAGTCGGCCAACTGCTGCACCAGGTGCGGCCAGTTGCTGCTGACCGGGTAGCGCGGGTCGTGCCCGAATTTCTCGACCGCCTTGACCGCGAAACCCCGGGCCCGCAGGGAGCGGAACAGCAGGCTGTAGGTGCCTGCCGGGAAGCTGTTGGCGTGCGAGAAGACGATCAGCGGGGTGTGTCCGGTCGGCATCGCGCTCAGATCAGCTTGTCCTTGGGCGTCGTGATTTTTTTCAGCGCACGCCGGCTGTTGGCGGCCATCAGCGGAATGGTCGTGTGGCTGCCGTCCCAGGTCGGGTGTTCGATGCTGTCGAAGACCTCGCGCAGCTTCTGCCCCCAGGTGTTGTGCAGCATGCGGAAATAGGGGTTGTTGTCGTCGATGCAGGTGATGCGGTCGGTCTTGAGCTGATCGGCCTCATAGACCGCCAGGTCCAGCGGCAGGCCGACGGACAGGTTGGACTTGAGCGTGGAATCCATGGACACGAGGACGCACTTGGCGGCTTCATCCAGCGGCGTGTCGGGCGTGATCACGCGGTCCAGCACGGGCTTGCCGTACTTGGATTCGCCGATCTGGAAAAAAGGCGTTTCGGCTGTCGCCTCGATGAAGTTGCCGGCCGAATAGACCTGGAACAGGCGCATGCCTTCGCCGGCCACCTGACCGCCGAAGATCATGGAGACGTTGAAATCGACCCCGGCGCGCTTGAGCGACTCGCCGTCGCGTTCGTAGACGTGGCGCACCGCCGCGCCCAGCACGCGGGCGGCGTCGAACATGCTCTTGGCGTTCCAGATGGTGATGGCCTCGTCGGTCTCCGGGTCCTTGAGTTGCTCGACCTGCAGGATTTCACGCACCGACTGCGAGATGCTCAGGTTGCCCGCCGACAGCAGGCACATGAAGCGGTCGCCCGGCTTCTCGTAGACGATCATCTTGCGGTAGGTGCTGATCTGGTCCAGCCCGGCGTTGGTGCGCGAGTCGGACAGGAAGACCAGCCCGGCATTGAGTTTGACGGCGACGCAGTAGGTCATTTCTTTTCGCTCAGTTTCTTCAGTGTGTAGACCAGCTCCAGGGCCTCCCGGGGGCTGAGTGTATCGGGGTCGATCTGCGCCATGGCCCGGTCCAGCGGGCTGGGTTCGGGTTCGGCGGCCACGGGTGGCGGGGCGAAGAGGTCCACCTGGCTCTGCGCCTGCTGGCTGTGGGCCTCCAGCGCCGCCAGCGCGTGTTTGGCGTGTTGCACCACCGCGCCCGGCACGCCGGCCAGGCGCGCCACCTGCACGCCGTAGCTGCGGCTGGCCGGGCCTGGCTCGATCTGGTGCAGGAAGACGATGTCGCGCCCGCCGGATTCCACCGCGCTCACATGCACGTTCTGTGCCGCGTGGTGGGTGGCCGGGAACTCGGTCAATTCGAAATAGTGGGTGGCGAACAGGGTGAAGGCGCGCACCTTGTCGTGCAGGTGGGCGGCGATGCCGCCGGCCAGGGCGAGGCCGTCGAAGGTGGAGGTGCCACGGCCGATCTCGTCCATCAGCACCAGGCTCTCGGGCGTGGCGCTGTGCAGGATCTGCGCCGCCTCGGTCATCTCGAGCATGAAGGTGGACTGGGCATTGGCCAGGTCGTCGGCCGCGCCGATGCGGGTGTGGATGGCATCCATCGGCCCCAGCCGGCAGCTCTGCGCCGGCACGTAGCTGCCCATGCTGGCCAGCAGGGCGATCACCGCCACCTGGCGCATGTAGGTGGACTTGCCGCCCATGTTGGGGCCGGTGATGACCTGCATGCGGGCCTTGGGGCCCAGCGCGGTGTCGTTGGCGATGAAGCCACCACCGCTGGTCTCGTTGAGCCGCGCCTCCACCACCGGGTGGCGCCCGGCGCGGATCTCGATGCAGGGTTCCTTGACGAATTGCGGCGCGTTCCAGTTCAGCGTGAGCGAGCGTTCCGCCAACGCGCTCAGCGTGTCCAGCGTGGCGAGGGCGCGGGCCACGCGGTCCAGCGTCGGCAGGTGGACCTGCAGCGCGTCCAGCAGCTGCTCGTACAGCCACTTCTCGCGCGCCAGGGCGCGTTCCTGGGCGCTCAGGGCCTTGTCCTCGAAGGCCTTGAGTTCGGGCGTGATGAAACGCTCGGCGTTCTTCAGCGTCTGGCGGCGGCGGTAATCGTCGGGCACGCGGTCCAGGCCGCTGGTGGTGACTTCGATGTAGAAGCCGTGCACCTTGTTGTATTGCACCCGCAGGTTGGTGATGCCGCTGCGGGCGCGCTCGCGGGTCTCCAGGTCGAGCAGGAAGGCGTCGCAGTTGGTCTGTATCGCGCGCAGCTCGTCCAGGTCGGCGTCGAAGCCGTCGTTGATGACGCCTCCGTCGCGCACCAGCGCGGCCGGCTCGGGCAGCAGGGCGCGGTGCAGCAGCACGGCGCAGTCGGGCGGCGGTTGCAGATCGGCGGCCAGGGCCAGCAGCAAGGCGGGTGCATCGGCCGGTGGCAGCCACATCCGCAGTTGCTGCGACAGCTCGGCCGCCTGCGCCAGCGTGTGGCCCAGGGCCACCAGCTCGCGCGGGCGCACCTGGCGCAGCGCCGTGCGCGCGGTGATGCGTTCGACGTCGGCCGCGCCCTTGAGGGCGTCGCGCAGGCGTTCGCCCCGGAAACCCTCGCGCAGCCAGGCGATGGCGGCCAGGCGCTGGCGTGCCGGTTCGCGGTCGCGCGTGGGCTCCAGCAGCCAGTGGCGCATCAGGCGGCTGCCCATGCCGGTGCGGCAGGTGTCCAGCAGCGAAAACAGGGTGGGCGAGCTCTCGCCGCGCAGGGTCTGCGTGAGCTCCAGGTTGCGCCGCGTCATGGCCGGCAGCTCGATCAGCTCCTGCGGCCGCGCCACCTTCAGCTGGCGCACGTGGGCCAGGGCGCGGCCCTGGGTGTGTTCGGCAAAGTCCAGCAGGGCCGAGGCGGCGGCGTGGGCCAGCGGCAACTCTTGCGCGCCCCAGCCGGCCAGGCTGCCGGCATCGAGCTGGGCCAGCAGCTTGCGCTCGCCCAGGGCCGGGTCGAACTGCCAGGCCGGGCGCGGCGTCAGGCTGGGCCGGCCACCGCCGCCGGGCAGACCGAAGCCCTGCTCGAAGGCCGGCGGCGCGTCGGCGCTGTAGAGGATTTCGCTCGGGTCCAGGCGCTGGAGCCAGGCTGGCCAGTCGTCCTTGTCGCACTGGGCCAGGTGCAGGGTGCTTTGAGTCACGCTGAGCCAGGCCAGGCCCAACTGCGCGCGCGGGCCGTGGTGGACCGCCAGCAGCACCGATTCGCTCTTGTCGGACAGCAGTTCGGCGTCGGTCAGGGTGCCGGGCGTGACCACCCGCACCACCTTGCGCTCCACCGGGCCCTTGCTGGCGCCGACCTCGCCGACCTGCTCGCACACCGCCACCGACTCGCCCAGCTTGATCAGGCGCGAGAGGTAGCTTTCCACCGAGTGGAAAGGCACGCCGGCCATCACCACCGGCTCGCCGGCCGACTGGCCGCGCCGCGTCAGCGTGATGTCGAGCAGGCGCGCGGCCTTCTCGGCGTCGTCGTAGAAGACCTCGTAGAAGTCCCCCATGCGGTAGAACACCAGCGTGCCGGGGAAGTTGGCCTTGATGGCGAGGTACTGCGCCATCATGGGGGTGTGCTGTTCCAGCGGGGCGGCGAGGGCCTTTTCGGTCAGCGTCGGGGCGTCGTTCATGTCAGGGTTTCATGGCGGGCTGGCCGGACCGAGCGAGCCCGCCCAACCGGGGGCACCGCCGGGTTGGCTTTGCCAGACGGCTGGTGCCGCCCCCTGGGGGGGTGACGCGCAGCGGCGCGGAGGGGCAAATTCATGCTTCAGGCAGCTGGTAGAACGTGCGTATGCCTTCCCAGGCCTGCATCGGATCGTCGATCAGGTGGAAGAGCTTGAGATCCTGCTCGGAGATCGTGCCTTCTTCGACCAGCACCTGGAAATTGATGAGGCGCGACCAGTAGGCGCTGCCAAAGAGGAAGATGGGCAGGGGCTTGGCCTTGCCACATTGCACCAGGGTCAGCACCTCGAACAGCTCGTCCAGCGTACCGAAACCGCCGGGGAAGGCGAGCAAGGCCTTGGCGCGCATCAGGAAGTGCATCTTGCGCAGCGCGAAGTAGTGGAACTTGAAGCTCAGCTCGGGCGACACGAAGGGGTTGGCCTGTTGCTCGTGGGGCAGGGCGATGTTCAGGCCCACGGTGGGCGCGCCGACGTCGTGGGCGCCGCGGTTGGCGGCTTCCATGATGCCCGGGCCGCCGCCGGTGCAGATGAACAGCTGGTCGGCCGGCTTGCAGCGCTGGCTGTATTGGGCCACATGGCGGGCGAAACTGCGGGCGTGGTCGTAGTAGGCGGCGTTGCGCAGCGCCGTCTGGGCCTTGCGAATGGCCTGCTCGTTGCCGCCGCGCTGGGCGTGTTCGAGTTCGCGCTGGGCGTCCTCGGGTGCTGAAAACCGCGCGCTGCCAAACACCACGATGGTGTTGTGGATGCCGCGCATGGTCTGCTCCAGGTCGGGCTTGAGCATCTCGAGCTGGAAGCGGATGCCGCGGGTTTCGCGGCGCAGCAGGAACTCGGGGTCGGCAAAGGCGAGTCGGTAGGCATCGGCCTGCAGGGGAATGCCCTGGTCGGCATGGGCCTGCAGTTCGGCCCAGGCGTCTGCCAGGCGGCCTTCATTGAGGTTTTGGGTCGTTTCCATGAGGCGACTTTATCAAGCTGGCGCACCCGTTTGGGCGGCTGAAACTAAAAGGGCTCCACGAGGGAGCCCAGTTTGCCGGAGGACCGCGATCAGACGCGCTTGCGGTATTCGCCGGTGCGGGTGTCGATTTCGATCTTGTCGTCCTGGGCCACGAACAGCGGCACGGCGACTTCAAAGCCAGTGGCGATCTTGGCCGGCTTGAGCACCTTGCCCGAGGTGTCGCCCTTGACGGCGGGTTCGGTCCATGTGATCACGCGCACCACGCTGGTGGGCAGTTCGACCGAGATGGCCTTGCCGTCGTAGAACACCACTTCGACGGTCATGCCGTCTTCGAGGTAGTTCAGGGCGTCGCCCATGTTCTCGGCTTCCACCTCGTACTGGTTGTAGTCGGTGTCCATGAACACGTACATCGGGTCGGCGAAGTAGGAGTAGGTGCACTCCTTGTGTTCCAGGATGATCTGGTCCATCTTGTCGTCGGCCTTGAAGACCACTTCGGTGCCCATGTTGTTCAGCAGCGCCTTGAGCTTCATGCGCACGGTGGCGGCACCGCGGCCGCCACGGGCGTATTCGGTTTTCAGGACGATCATCGGGTCCTTGCCGTGCATGATGACGTTGCCGGCGCGGATTTCTTGAGCGATTTTCATGGTGAGTCTGGTGTCCGGTCTGGATGTTGGTGCCGCTGCTGGAAGCGTCCACCCCATGTGGCGCTTCGGTCGGCGAGGTTTGCGACAGACCCGCAGCGGCTTGAGCCAAGCCATCCCGTCCGGGGCCGGCGCGCCGCCTGCCGGGCCATCCAAGGCCTGCGGCTGGACCGTCGCCATTCGCAAAACCCCCTATTTTACCGAAGAATGCAGGCCGCCATTTCCGCCACGCCGCGACCCCAGCCGGCACCGTTACCCGAGCCGGATCGCCCCCTGCGCCTGCAACTGCCGAATCTCGGCGATGGAAACGCCCAGCCCGTCCAGGATGTGTGCCGTGTGTTGTCCCAGCCGGGGGGCGGGCGCCAGGGCCTCGCCGGCCACGCTGTCCGCCAGGTAGCCGCTGCCGAAATCGCGGATCAGGCCGCCGGGGTAGCGGGTCTGCCGCACCGGGAGCGTCATGCGGTCGCCGGGGGTGACGGCGGCGAGGGCTTCGCTGATGGTGCGCACGACCGAGCAGGGCACGCCCTGGGCGGTGAGCGCGGATTCCAGCTCGGCCTTGGGGCGCTGGCGCATGGCGGCGCCGATGAGGGCATGCACCCGCTGGCCATCCCTGGCGACCAGGAAGCCGCCGCTGGCCAGGGCTTGCTGGTCGATCAGGTCGGGGTCGTTGGGCACTCCGTGCAACGCCAGGGTGTCACACAGGGCCCGGAACTGGGCCTGGGTGTTGGCGGCGGTCGACAGCCAGCCGTCGGCGCATTCGAAGATCGCCGCGCCGGGACTGCCCGAAAACCCCCGGTTGCCGACCCGCGCGGAGTCCTCGCCGCTGTGGCCCACCTTGCAGACCTCGGGCCACATGAGTTGCAGCGCGGCCTGTGACATGGAAATGTCCAGGTGGGCGCCGCGCCCCGTGCGCAGCCGGCGGAACAGGGCCGTCACGATGCTCTGGGCGGCCAGCATGCCGGTGGCGGTGTCGATCACGGGAAAGCCGACCTTCATGGGTGCCTGGTCGGCATCGCCCTGCAGGCTGCCCATGCCCATCGCCGACTGCACCACGTGGTCGTAGGCCGGTCGGTCCGCCCAGGCGCCCTGCTGGCCAAAACCCGAAATCGAGGCGTAGACGATGTCGGGCCGCAGCGCCGACACGCGCGCATGGTCCAGCCCGAGCCGCGCCACCGCGCCGGGCCGGTAGTTTTCGATGAACACATCGCACTGGCCGATCAGGCGCTCCATGAGCTGCAGCGCGCGGGGGTGTTTGAGGTCGATGGCCAGCGACTGCTTGCCGCCGTTGATGGCGGCGAATCCGACCGAAACACCGTCGTCCAGGGCCTGTGCGGGCCGGCCGCCGCGCAGGATGTCCCCCCGGTCCGGGGGCTCGACCTTGATCACCTCGGCGCCTTCCAGCGCCAGGTAGTGCGAGGCGGTGGGCCCGGCGATCACGTGCGAGAGGTCCAGCACACGGATGCCTTCAAGTGCGTTCATGCCCATGTGCCGCCTCCCGCCGGGCCGCCACAGCGCAGGCTGGCACGGCGCTTTGCCGGTGCATGGAGGCCAGCCCCCTCGGGGGGCAGCGAATACACGAAGTGATGAGCGTGGGGGCGCATCTTCAGTCCGCCTTCACGCCAGCGATCTGGATCAGCTTGGCCCACTTGGGCGTTTCCGCCGCCATGAAGCGCGCGAACGCCTGGGGCGATTCGGAGGCCTCGATTTCCGAGCCCGTGGCCTGGTAATGGCTGCGCAGTTCCGGGTCCTGCAGGGCCTTGTGTGTGGCCGCGAACAGCTGCTGCACCACAGCGGCCGGCGTGCCGGCGGGCACCCACAGGCCGCCCCAGGACTCCTGCACCAGCAGCTCATCGTTGTAGATTTCCTTGAGCGTGGGCACGTCCGGCAGCGAGCCGAGGCGCTTGGCGCCGGTCACGGCCAGGGCCCGGGCCTTGCCCGACTTCACGTGGGGCACGGCGGTGCCAGCGATGGGAAAGGCGAACTGGATCTGCTTGCCCATCAGCGCCGGCATCAGCTCCACCGAGCCGCGGTAGGGCACGTGGATGGCCTGGAGCTTGAGCTGGCTGGCAAAGGCGGCGCCGGCCAGGTGCGCCGCCGTGCCGATGCCACCCGAGCCGTAGTTGAGCTGGCCGGGCTGGCTTCTGATCAGGGCTTCCAGTTCCTTGACCGACTGGATCGGTGAATCGGCGGGCACCACCAGCACGGCGGGTGTGCTGCTGGTCTGGGTGACGGGAATGAAGGTGGTCAGCGGGTCGAACTGGGCCTGGGGACGCAGCAGCTTTTGCACCACCTGGGAGACCGAGCCGGCCAGCACCGTGTAGCCGTCCGGCGCCGCCTGGGTGACCACCTCGGCGGCCAGGATGCCGGCCGCGCCGACGCGGTTTTCCACCACGATGGGGCCCCCCAGCGCCTGGGCCAGCTTGGGTGCCAGGCGCCGCGTTTCGATGTCCGGTCCGCCACCGGCCGCAAAGGGCACGACGATCTTGATCGGGCGGCTGGGGTAGGGCTGCGCGGCGGCCTGGGTGGCCGACAGGGCGCCCAGCAGGCACAGGCCGGTCCAGGTCAGTTGTTTGAGCAGGCGCATGGGGTTTTGTCTCCGGGTGGTCGTCGTGAAAGTCCGCCGTGGCGGTGCGATGAAATCTAAACTGCGAACCCATCAAAAACAATTGCCAAGTTGCTATGGAGACATCACGAAATGAAATGCCAGAGACGCTCAACCAGCGCATTGAACGGTTGAAGATCCGTCATTTCCGCCTGCTGGACCTGGTCGCCCGGCGTGGGTCGCTCAGCGCGGCGGCCGAGGCCCTGGGCATCAGCCAGCCCGGTGCCACCAAGCTGCTGCACGAACTGGAGGACGCGCTGGGCCTGCCGCTGGTGGAGCGCACCGCCCGGGGCGGGCACCTGAGCGGGCAGGGCTTTCGTGTGCTGGACCGGCTGCGCGTGGCCCTGGGGGCGGTGGATGCCACCGCCACGGCGCTGGACGTGGGGCCGGACCTGCCCCTGGCCCGCGTGGGGGTCTTGCCGCTGGTGGGCATCGACGCCCTGTGCCGGGTGGTGCGGGATCTGACGGACGCGGGCACCTTGCCCCGGCTGGTGCTGCAGCTCGGCACGGTGGAGCACCTGGTGGGCCTGTTGCGCGAAGCCGAGGTGGATTGTGTGATCGGCGTGCTGGGCGGCGACGTCACGCCCCAGGCGCTGGAGCGCTTCCGCATCACGCCGCTGTGGAACCAGTCCATGGTGGCGGTGGCCGCGGGCGACCACCCGCTGACGCGCCGCCGCCAGGTGCCGCTGCAGGACCTGCTGGCCAGCGAATGGGTGCTGATGCCCAAGGACAGCGCCAGCCGCAAGGCCTTCGATCGGGCCTTTCTGGGGGCCGGTCTGGTGCCGCCGTCGCCGCGCATCGAGACCGAATCCTTCCACATCGCCATGGGCCTGGTGGCCCGCACGCGCATGCTGGCGGTGGTGCCCATCGGCGCGTACCGCCAGCAGGCGGCTGACCTGGGCCTGGTCCGCATGGCGCCCGCGTTCCAGTCGACGGCGGTGGTCATGCTGACCCCCCGGTCGTCACCGGAGCTGCCGGTCGTGACTGTCCTGCGCGACGCCTTCTTGGCGGTGGCCCCCGCCATGCAGCGGGATGCCGGCGACTGACGCTGGGTCGAGCCGGAGGGGTTCAGGAGGCGGCCACGCGGGCCAGCAGCTGCGACACCAGATCGGGCTGGGCCCACAGCCGCTGGCGCGCCGCTGCCACGGCCGGCGCCCAGGAGGCCGGCTCGTGGGCGGGCTGGGCGATCGGCTCGCCGGCGTTCCAGAAACGGTGCTGGGCACACATGTCGGGTGGCGCGCCCAGCAAGTCCAGGAAGGCCTGCAGCTTGGCGTGGTGGGCGCCGTCGTCCTGCGGGTAGATGTGCCAGATCAGGGGCTGGCCCGCCCAGAGTGCGCGCACCAGCGAGTCCTCGCCGCGCACCACGTTGAGGTCGCTGGCCCACAGCACCTGGTCGAACTCGGCCTGGCCACAGTGGGGGCGCCAGGTGATGTGCAGCGGGCCGTGGTGTTCGGCCTCGCCCAGGTGGCGGCGCACGGCGGCGGCCGGCCGGCCGGGCGCCACCAGCAGCCGGGTGGGGGCTTGCCCGGGCTGGCGCAGGGGGTCCAGCCAGGCGCCCAGGTTGACCGGCTCGTAGCAGAACAGGCTGACGATCCGCTCGCCCGACCAGCCCGGCGCGTGCTGCCGCAGCCAGGCGCCGCGGTCGAAGCGGGCCTGGCGCGCCAGCAGATCGGGTTCCCGCAGCAGCCCACCGGTGGCGGGCGTGAAGCCGGGGTAGAAAAAATGCTTGGTGCGCCCGGCCAGCGGGCCGCTCATCACCGGCGAGGGCAGGCCGTGCATGCGCTCCACATAGGCCTCGGCGCTCAGGTATTCGAGGTTGATCCAGGGGCCGGGCCGGGGCGCCACGGCCAGCACCCACTCGGGCGGGATGTCGCAGCCAAAGGCCTCGACCAGCACATCGCCCGGCGGCAGGCCGGTGGGCGGCTCGCCGCGCCAGGGCCGCACCGCCACGCCCGCGACACCGTCGGGGGCCATCCAGGCCAGCGCGCTCGCATCGTCCACCCACAGGCGCACCCGCTGGCCGCGCTGGGCCAGCTGGGCCGCCAGCCGCCAGCACACGCCGAGATCGCCGTGGTTGTCGATGACCTGGCAAAAGATGTCCCAGAGCGGGCGGGGTGGCGCGAGCGGCATGGCGCGCATTGTCCACAATAGGGCCATGTCCGACCAGCCCGCCGACCCTGTCACCCCCGAACCCGGCAGCCCCCACAGCGATGCCCTGCTGGCCGAGGTGGCGGCCTTGCCCGCCCTGCCCGGCGTCTACCGCTATTTCGACGCCGCCGGCGGCCTGCTCTACGTGGGCAAGGCGCGCAACCTCAAGAAGCGCGTCTCGAGCTATTTCCAGAAGAACCACGACGGCACGCGCATCGGCCACATGGTGGGCAAGATCGTGCGGATGGAGACCACCGTGGTGCGCTCCGAGGCCGAGGCGCTGCTGCTGGAAAACAACCTCATCAAGACGCTCAATCCGCGCTTCAACATCCTGTTCCGCGACGACAAGAGCTACCCCTACCTGCGCCTGAGCGGGCGCTGGCCGGCGCGTGGCGAACAGGACGGCCGGGCCCACGCGGGCGACTACCCGCGCATGAGCTACTACCGCGGCGCGGTGGACAAGAAGCACCAGTACTTCGGTCCCTACCCCAGCGCCTGGGCGGTGAAGGAGTCCATCCAGCTGCTGCAGAAGGTGTTCCGCCTGCGCACCTGCGAGGACACGGTGTTCAACAACCGCACCCGGCCCTGCCTGCTGTACCAGATCAAGCGCTGCTCCGGTCCCTGCGTGAACCTGGTCACGCCCGACCAATACGGTGACCAGGTTCGCCACGCCAGCGCCTTCCTGCTGGGCGAAACCCAGGCGGTGCTGGACGACCTGCAGGCGCGCATGCTGGCCCACGCGGAGCGGCTCGAATTCGAGCAGGCGGCCGAGATCCGCAACCAGATGACGGCCTTGTCCAGGGTGCTGCACCAGCAGGCCATGGACAACGTGTCGGACAAGGACGTGGACGTGCTGGCCGTCAAGGTGCTGGGCGGGCGAGCCTGCGTCAACCTGGCCATGGTGCGTGGTGGGCGCCACCTGGGCGACCGGCCCTATTTCCCGGCCCATGTGGAAGACGCGGCGGCCCTGGCCACGCTGGACGCGGACGAGGGCACCGCCCCGCTGCCGGTGGAGCAGCAGGTGCTGGAGGCCTTCATCGCCCAGCATTACGTGGACACCGCGCCGCCTCCCACCCTGGTGCTGGGCCACGCCGTGCGCCCCGAGCTGATGGCGGCGCTGACCGCGCAGACCGGCATCAAGGTCCACACCGTGCACCAGCCGCGCGAGCAGCGCCGCGCCTGGCTGGAGATGGCGCAGACCAATGCCGACATCCAGCTGGCGCGCCTGCTGGCCGAGGAAGGGTCGCAACAGGCCCGCACGCGCGCGCTGGCCGACGCGCTGGACCTGCCCAATGAAGCGCTGGACAGCCTGCGCATCGAGTGTTTCGACATCTCGCACACGGCGGGTGAGTCGACCCAGGCCTCGTGTGTGGTGTTTGAAACCCACAAGATGCAAGGCAGCCAGTACCGGCGCTACAAGATCGAGGGCATCACGCCCGGCGACGACTACGCCGCCATGCGCCAGGTGCTGACCCGGCGCTACAGCAAGCTGGCCGAGGCCGCGCGCGAGGCCGGTGGGACCGATGGCGCCGGCAGCGTGGCCGGCCAGCGCCTGCCGGATCTCGTGCTGATCGACGGCGGCAAGGGCCAGGTGGGTGTGGCGCGCGAGGTGTTCGAATCGCTGGGCCTGGAGCTGGGACGCATCGTTGGCGTGGAAAAAGGGGAGGGCCGCAAGGTCGGCCTGGAGGAACTGGTGTTTGCCGACGGCCGCGAGAAGGTCTACCTGGGCAAGGACTCGGCCGCGCTGATGCTGGTGGCCCAGATCCGCGACGAGGCGCACCGCTTCGCCATCACCGGCATGCGCGCGCAGCGCGCCAAGGTGCGCACCGGTGGCAGCCAGCTCGAGGACATCCCCGGCGTCGGGCCCAAGAAGCGCGCGCGCCTGCTGCAGCGCTTCGGCGGCGTGCGAGGCGTGGCGGCGGCCAGCGTGGACGACATGGTCACGGTCGAGGGCATTTCGCGCGAGCTGGCGGAGACGATTTACAAGGCTCTCCACTGAACCGTCGGACCGTTTTGCAGACAAACGCATAATCGCCCCATGTTCTTCAACCTCCCGACCCTGCTGACCTGGGCGCGCATCGCCGCCATTCCGCTGATCGTGGGGGTGTTCTACCTGCCCTCGCTGGACGGGCCGACGCAGAACCTGCTGGCGACCTGGATGTTCATCGTGTTCGCCCTGACCGACTGGGCCGACGGTTACCTGGCCCGCCGGCTCAACCAGACCTCGGCCTTTGGCGCCTTTCTCGATCCGGTGGCCGACAAGTTCCTGGTCTGCGCCTGTGTGCTGGCCCTGGTGCACATGGACCGCGCCGACGTGTTCGTGGCGCTGATCATCATCGGGCGTGAAATCGCCATCTCCTCGCTGCGCGAATGGATGGCCATCATCGGCGCCACCAAGAGCGTGGCGGTGCACATGATCGGCAAGCTCAAGACCACGGTGCAGATGGTGGCGATTCCCTTCCTGCTGTTCGACGGCCGCCTGTTCGGCGTCATCGACACCCGGCTGTGGGGCACCTGGCTGATCTGGATCGCGGCGGTGCTGACCGTCTGGTCCATGGTGTACTACCTGCAGAAGGCGCTGCCCGAGATCCGCGCCCGCGCCCGGTGAACGGCCCGCAGGACAACGCATGGCTGCGCGCCATGCCGTGGGTGTTCGTGCTGATCTGGAGCACGGGCTTCATCGTCGCCCGCTACGGCATGCCCCACGCGCCGCCGTTCAAGTTCCTGGCGGTGCGTTATGCCTTGTCCATCCTCTGTTTCCTGCCCTGGATCTGGCTGGCCCGCGTGCGCTGGCCGCTGAACCGCGCGCAGTGGGGCCACCTGGCCGTCACCGGCATCCTCATGCACGCCGGCTACCTGGGTGGCGTGTGGGCGGCGGTCAAGGCCGGCATGGGCTCGGGCCTGTCCTCGCTGATCGTGGGCCTGCAGCCGGTGCTGACCGCGGTCTGGCTGTCGTCCACCGGCGGCCACGTCACGCGCAGCCAGTGGCTGGGCCTGCTGATGGGTTTCACCGGCCTGGTGCTGGTGGTGTCGCGCAAGTTCGGCGCCGGTGGCCCGGGCGACCAGGCCAACTGGATCAACCTCGCCTTGGCCGTGGGGGCGCTGTTCAGCATCACCGTGGGCACGCTCTACCAGAAGCGTTTTGTGGCGCCCTGCGACGTGCGCAGCGCCAACGCCGTGCAACTGGGCGCGGCCCTGCTGGTGACCCTGCCGCTGGCCCTGGGTGAAGGCGAGGCCATGCGCTGGAACGGTGAGCTGGCCGGGGCCATGGCCTGGTCGGTGCTGGGGCTCACGCTGGGCGGCAGTTCGCTGCTCTACATGCTGATCCAGCGCGGCGCGGCGGCGTCGGTCACCAGCCTCATGTACCTGGTGCCGCCCTGCACGGCCCTGCTGGCCTGGCTGCTGTTCAGCGAGCCCATCACCGCCGTCACGCTGGCGGGCACGGCGCTCACCGCTTTTGGCGTGGCGCTGGTCGTGCGGCCGGCGCGCTGAGCGGCTTCCAGGGCTCGCCGGCAAAACGCTGTGCGAGCACCTCCACCAGCAGGCGTATGCGCCGCGGCACCTGCGCGCGGTAGGGCGCCAGCCAATGCACGTCGGCGTCCGGCATGGACCACTCGGGCAGCACCCGCACCAACTCGCCCGTGGCCAGCTGCGGCGCGATGTCCCACAGGCTGCGCAACATGATGCCGTGGCCGTCCAGGCACCAGTCGCGCACCAGTTCGCCCGAGTTGCTGGACAGCGGGCCGGCCACCGGTGTGTGGTGCACCTGCGGGTCGCCGGCGCGCTGCAGGCGCCAGTGGTCGAAACGCGGCGGCGCGCCCGTGCCCGCGCTGCCGCTGACGCCGCCGTTTTCGCGCACCACCAGGCAGTGGTGATCGCGCAGCTCGGCCGGGCCACGGGGCGTGCCGTGCCGGCGCAGGTAGCCGGGCGCGGCCACCAGCACGCGCTGGTTGTGCGCCAGCTTGCGCGACACCCATTCGCTGGCGCGGTCGCTGGGCGCGGTCCACAGCCAGATCGCGCCGTCAAAACCTTCGACCGCCAGATCGGGCAGGTGTTCGGTGAGCTGCAGCTGGATGTCGACCGCCGGGTGCCGGCGCTGGAAGGCGGCGAGGGCCGGCCCCAGCCAGCGCCGCCCGAAGCCGAAGGTGGCGGCCAGGCGGATGGGGCCTGCCGGCTCGGCCTGGCGCTCGCGCAGCTCGGCCTCCACCGCGGCGAAGTCGCGCAGCAGCGCACTGGCGCGCTCGCACAGCGTGTCGCCTTCGGCCGTGGGGCTCACGCGCCGCGTGGTGCGCTGGAACAGCCGCAGGCCCAGCTGGGCTTCCAGCGCGGCCAGCCGTTTGGTGACCACGGGCGGCGCCAGGTGCAGGCTGCGTGCGGCGGCGGCCAGGCTGCCGTGGCGGCGCACGGCCAGCACCAGCTCGAGATCCGATCGTTCCATTGTTGCTTTCGTGGAAGTAATGGATTGCCTAATTATTGCCTTTGATAAGCGTAAGCTTGGTGTCCATGTTGGCGCAGTTTTCTTCTCTGGATGTGGTTCGCAACGGCGTTCGGCTGCGCGTGCGGGTGGCCGGCGAAGGTCCGCCGCTGCTGCTCGTGCATGGGCACCCCCAGACCATGGCGATGTGGCATCGCGTCGCGCCCGCGCTGCTGCCCCATTTCACCGTGGTGCTGATGGACCTGCGCGGTTACGGTGATTCCGGACGGCCCGCGCCCGACGCGGACCACCAGGCCCACAGCAAGCGCCAGATGGCGCTGGACGCCCTGGCGGTGATGGCCCACCTGGGGCACGCGTGTTTTGCCGTGCTGGCCCACGACCGTGGCGCCCGCGTGGCGCACCGCCTGGCGGCCGACCACCCCGACGCCGTGTCGCGGCTGCTGCTGCTGGACATCGCGCCCACGCTGGCCATGTACACCCACACCAGCGAGGCCTTCGCGCGCGCCTACTGGCACTGGTTCTGCCTGATCCAGCCGCCGCCGCTGCCCGAGGCGCTGATCGCGTCCGATCCGGCGCGTTATGTGCGCAGCGTGATGGGCGGGCGGCACGCCGGCCTGGCGCCTTTCGATCCCGCCGCGCTGGCCGAATACGAACGCTGCGCCGGCCTGCCCGGCACGGCCGAGGCGATCTGCGAGGACTACCGCGCCAGCGCCGGCATCGACCTGGCGCACGACCGCGCCGACGTGGCGGCCGGGCGCCGCCTGGCCATGCCGCTGCGTGTGCTGTGGGGCGAACATGGCACGGTGGGCCGCTGTTTCGATGTGCTGGCGCTGTGGCGCGAGCGCGCGTTGGACGTGAGTGGCCACAGCCTGCCTTGCGGGCATTACCTGGCCGAAGAATTGCCCGAGGCCGTGGTGGCCGAGACCCTGACGTTTTTCACACCCTGAAGGAGAGATACATGAGCGCAACGCACCGCATCGCGGTCATCGCCGGCGACGGCATTGGCAAGGAAGTCATGCCCGAGGGCCTGCGCGTGATGGAGGCCGCGGCCAGCCGTTTCAACATCCCGCTGCAGTTCGACCACTTCGATTTTTCGAGCTGGGACTACTGCGAGAAACACGGCAAGATGCTGCCCGACGACTGGAAGGACCAGATCGGTGGCCACGACGCCATCTACTTCGGCGCCGTAGGCTGGCCCGAGAAGATCGCCGACCACGTCTCGCTGTGGGGCTCGCTGCTGCTGTTCCGGCGCGAGTTCGACCAGTACATCAACCTGCGCCCGGCACGCCTGATGCCCGGTGTGACCGCGCCCGTGGTGCGCCGCGACGGCAGCCCGCGGCTGCCCGGTGAAATCGACATGATGATCGTGCGCGAGAACACCGAGGGCGAGTACTCCAGCATCGGCGGGCGCATGTACGAGGGCACGCCGCGCGAGATCGTGATGCAGGAGACGGTGATGTCGCGCTTCGGCGTCGACCGTGTGCTCAAGTTCGCCTTCGAACTGGCCCAGTCGCGGCCCAAGAAGCACCTGACCAGCGCCACCAAGAGCAACGGCATCGCCATCACCATGCCCTACTGGGACGAGCGTGTGGCCGAAATGGCCCGCGCCTACCCGGGCGTCAACGTGGACAAGTTCCACATCGACATCCTGACCGCCCACTTCGTGCAGCGGCCCGATTTCTTCGACGTGGTGGTGGCCAGCAACCTGTTCGGCGACATCCTGAGCGACCTGGGCCCGGCCTGCACCGGCACCATCGGCATCGCGCCCAGCGCCAACCTCAACCCCGAGCGCACCACACCGTCGCTGTTCGAGCCGGTGCACGGCTCGGCGCCCGACATCGCCGGCAAGGGCATCGCCAACCCCATCGGCCAGATCTGGTGCGGCGCCATGATGCTGGACTTCCTGGGCCACCGGCAGGCCCACGACGCCGTGCTGGGCGCCATCGAGGCCGTGTTGCTGCCCGGCAGCGGCGCGCCGCGCACGGCCGACCTGGGGGGCACCGCGGGCACGGCGGACGTGGGCCGCGCCATCGAACAGGCCCTGCGGGCCGCGCCCGGCCTCGGTGCACGCGCCTGAGGCGCGCGAAATCGGGGCTTGTACGGGGCAGGCCACAGAGGCTTTGCGTCTAGAATGCGCGGTCGTTCAAGGGCGGTGTGCAAAACTGCAACCGTGTATTGACAGTGTCCTTGGGCCGTAGGTGTAATGGGCAAACGCTGTTCCTGGGGGTCGCCCCGGCATCAGCGTTTTGCGTTTTTTCTCGCCTCAGCTTGCGGTGGCGCACCGCGGCCCGGTCATTCATCCAATCCAAATCTATTTGAGGGGCTTCTTGTGAACAAAACTGAACTGGTGGAACACATCGCCAACCAAGCCGACATCTCCAAGGCTGCTGCTGCACGCGCGCTGGACGCCGTGATGGGAGCGGTGCGCACCACGCTCAAAAAGGGCGGTACGGTTTCGCTGGTGGGTTTTGGCTCGTTTGCCGTCACCAAGCGCCCGGCGCGCACCGGCCGCAACCCCCGCACCGGCGCAGCGATTAAAATCAAGTCCGCCAAGGTGCCCAAGTTCCGTCCAGGCAAGGCGTTGAAAGACGCGCTGAACTGATCCGGCCGAAGCAATGTCCCGGTGGGGTCCTTAGCTCAGTTGGTAGAGCGGCTCCTTTACACGGAGTAGGTCGGCGGTTCGAGACCGTCAGGACCCACCACCCCAACAGAAAGGCGAACCCCGGTTCGCCTTTTTGCTGTTGCCCACAAGGCTTCATGCATTAACCGCAGGTCCACGCATGTTCGATTCCATCCGCAACCACAAAAAGTACCTGATGGGCTTTTTGTTGCTCTTGATCATCCCCTCGTTCGTGCTCTTCGGCATCGACGGCTACACCCGCTTCACCGAAGGTGGACAGAGCGTGGCCCAGGTCGCGGGCAAGGACATCAAGCAGCAGGATTGGGATGCGGCGCACCGGCGTTTTGCCGACAACCTGCTGGCCAACTCACCCAACCTTGACCGTGGCTTGCTGGACACGGACCAGGCGCGCTACGCCAGCCTGCAACGCCTGGTCGACGAGCGGTTGCTCGCCACCGCCGCCGACAAGCTGCGCTTCGCCACCAGCGACCAGCGTCTGGCGCGGGAGCTGCAGCAGGATCCGACCATCGCCACCTTGCGCAAGCCCGATGGCAGCCTGGACATGGCGCAATACCGCCAACTCCTCAGCACCCAGGGCCAGACGCCCGAAATGTTCGAGGCCAATGTGCGCGCCGACCTGTCGCGCCGCCAGGTGCTGCAGGGCGTGGCCACGTCCGGCTTCGTCACGCCCAGTGTCTCCAAGGCCATGGGCGATGCCTATTTCGAGCGCCGCGACATCCAGTGGCTGCGCCTGGCCCCGGCCGATTTCGAGCGCCAGGTCAGCGTGAGCGATGCCGACGTTGAAAAGTACTACCAGGCCAACGCCGCCCAGTTCCAGTCGCCCGAGCAGGCCGACGTGGAATTCGTGACCCTGGACCTGGCCGCCGTGGCACAAGGCATCGTGCTCAACGAAGCCGACCTGCGCGCCTACTACGAGCAGAACCTCAAGCAGCAGGCCAGCACCGAGCAGCGCCGCGCCAGCCACATCCTGCTGACCGTGGCCTCGGGGGCATCGGCCGACGACAAGGCCAAGGTGAAAGCCAAGGCCGAAGCCCTGCTGGCCCAGCTGAAAGCCGCGCCGGGCAAGTTCGCCGACATCGCCCGCGCCGAATCGCAGGACCCGGGCTCGGCCCGCAACGGCGGCGACCTCGACTACTTCTCGCGTGGCGCCATGGTCAAGCCTTTCGAGGACGCGGCCTACGCGCTGGAAAAAGGCCAGATATCCGGCGTGGTGGAGTCCGAGTTCGGCTTCCACATCATCCAGCTCACCGACATCAAGCGCCCCGCGCAACGCAGCTTCGAGGCCATGCGCGCCGAGATGGAACCGGAGCTGAAGAAGCAGCAGGCCCAGCGCAAGTTCGCCGAAGCCGCCGAACAGTTCAGCAACCTGGTCTACGAGCAGGCCGACAGCCTGGCGCCCGCGGCCGAGAAGCTCAAGCTCAAGCTGCAGACGGTCAAGGGCCTGGGCCGCCAGGGTCAGCCCGGCGTCCTGTCCAACCCCAAGCTGCTGACCGCGCTGTTCGCCGCCGATTCGGTGCAGAAGAAGCGCAACACCGAAGCCGTGGAAACCGGCCCCAGCCAGCTCACCGCCGCGCGCGTGGTGCAGTACGCGCCCGCAGCCACCCAGCCGCTGGCGGCCGTGGCCGCCCAGGTGCGCGCCCGCCTGGTGGCCGAGCGTGCGGCCGCCCTGGCCAAGGCCGACGGTGAGGCCAAGCTCGCGGCCTGGCGCAAGGACATCGGCAGCGCCAAGCTGCCGGCCGCGATCACGGTGTCGCGCGACAAGCCCGAGGGCTTGCCGCTCAAGGTCCTGACCGCTGCGTTGTCGGCCGACCTGACCCAGGCGCCGGTGCTGGTGGGGCTGGACCAGGGTCGCGAAGGCTATGTGCTGCTGCGTGTCAACAAGGCCGTGCCGCGCAACCCGCCCACCGCCGAGACCGCCCGCCTCG
Organism: Hydrogenophaga sp. OTU3427; assembly: GCF_038440225.1. Taxonomy (NCBI): domain Bacteria; kingdom Pseudomonadati; phylum Pseudomonadota; class Betaproteobacteria; order Burkholderiales; family Comamonadaceae; genus Hydrogenophaga; species Hydrogenophaga sp. OTU3427. The sequence continues at coordinate 200,829 of NZ_JASATI010000003.1, forward strand.
AAGCCAACGAGCTGGCGCAGATGTGGAGCAGCGCCGAGGGCGCCGCCTACCTGAGCTACCTCAAGACCCAGTTCAAGGCCGAAGTGAAGGCGCCCAAACCCGGTCCGGCCAAGCCCGCCTCGTGAGGTCCTGGAGTCAGGCTATAATCTTGTTTTCGCGGTGGCTGTAGCTCAGTTGGTAGAGTCCAGGATTGTGATTCCTGTTGTCGTGGGTTCGAGTCCCATCAGCCACCCCAAGTGATTCAACAACAAAGCCCGGTTTCGACCGGGCTTTGTTGTTTCTGGCCCCGCTGGAATGCCCAGCATGGCCATGGGGTGGGTGGGGAGGTGATGCCCATGTGCCACCACCTTCTCCTACGATGGCGCATCACCCGCGGAGGTCGCGCCATGAACGGAGTCATCACCCAGCTCAATGCCCGACGGGGCCTGTTCATCGTTCAGATCGAGGGCGGTGACTGTGCTGTTTTTGAGTTGCTCGACAGCCTGGAGGTGTCCGTGGGCGATCGGGTCAGTGGCAACCTCCATGCCCTGGGCAGCGAGAAGCTCCTGCACCTTCGCAAAGGACAGGTGTTCCATGTGCACGGGCAGAACGGCCCCGGCAGCCTGAAGGCATGCCAGCGGCTGCTCGCCACATGAGCCGTGGCCCGAGGTTCAGCGCGACCCGGCGTCGCGCCCGCTGTCCATTGCCTCGCGCTTGTGGTCCACGTGGTAGGCCGTCATCACCTGGGCGGCGATCAGGTCCAGGCTGGGGCGGGTGTTGCCTTGTTTGTCCGTCCACACCTTGGGCGTCAGTGGGCCGGCAATGGTGAGTGCCTCGCCGTCCTGGAGCGCCAGCAAGGCCGCGCAGGGTGCGTCGTCGAAGGCGATGACGTTGACGATGAATTCCTCGTCGGCCTTGCTGCGCGCCAGCATCCTGGCCACGATGTAGGTGCGTCCGGCCTTGTCGACACGGCGCGAGGCGTCGCCCATCAGGCGACCGGCGATCAAGCCATCAATCATGTGCAGGCCGTTCCGGGTGACGAAGGGGAGCACCCATGGAGGTGGGGCTCATCGCGGGCGCTCGAAGTTGGCTTCGACCCACGCCTGGGCGCTCTGCACCCCCAGCTTGAAGGTGGGCGGCACGGGCACGCGCGCCAGTTCTTCATCCAGCTCATCCCGCGCGCAGAGCGTGGCCGTGGCCCCGTCTTCGTCGGGCACGATGGCCAGCGCCACGTGGATGCGACGCCCGGCGACGGTCACGGTGACGTTCTTGTTGAGTTCGGCGTGGCGTTGCTGCTCGGAGCGGCGGATGACCTCCCTGGCGGTCTTCACCAAGGTGTTGAAGGCGGCGGTGTCCAGTGGCTTGGGGTTTTTCTTGTCGCGGCCCATGGTCCAGGGCCCGACCAGGGCGGGCTCGGATTCGCCGTCCAGGTACATGGCCACGGCCCAGCCGTCATCGTCCTCGTTCTTGATCACGCGGGCGGTCCATTGCGCGTCGCTCCAGGTGCGGTCTTCGTGGATGGGGTCTTGGGTGTCGAGGGTCATGTGGACGGGAGGATAAGGGGTGATCCGCCGCGGGCGGTTCTGAAGGGGATGGGGTGTTCGCTCAAGCCGATCGCGGCGTGGCGGGATGGCCCGCTGCCTCCAGCGCAGCGGCGATGTCTTCCGGCGCAATCATGCCGGTGTGGCTGACCCAGGCTTCCCGCGTGTGCAGGTTGACGTCGGCCTGGTTCACGCAGGGCAGGTCCTGCAGTTCAAACATCACCGCATCGGCGTCCGCCTGTGTCAGCAGCGTGGGGATGTGAAAGGTGGTTTCTGGCATGGTCGTGTGGATGGCTGTGGTTCGAGTTGCCGCCTGGCGTGGGCCAGGAGCCCCCGCACACACAAGAGGCGGTGCATGCTGTGTGCCAGCAGGCGGGGCAGTGCCGCATGGTCCGCCCAGGCATAGGCATCGATCTCCGGCAGCATGGTGTGGTGGACGGGGTGTTCGAAATGGCTGGCACAGGCGCAGCCTTCGAGCGGGGTTTCCATGCGGGTGGTGGCCACCCCGAACAGATGCAGGTCCTTGCCCCGGTAGTAGGCGTGCCGCCCCAGGTCCTGCAGCCGTTCGGGCGCAAAGCCCAGGCCGAACTCCTCCCGGGCTTCGCGCAGCGCGCAGCCCAGGGGGTCTTCGCCCGCATCGATCAATCCCTTGGGCAGGTCCCAGAAGCTGCTGCCGGTCGAATGCCCCAGCAGCAATTCACCGTCTTCATTGAGCACGATCAACCCACACGACAACACCGTCTTCTGCATGCCCCGATGCTACGACGCCGTGCCGATAATGGGTGCCTGTGTGTGCTGTGGAACTGCTGGTGCCGATGAATCTGGATACTGCCCCCGTGCCGAGGAAAAAAATCTACCTGGCCGGTCCCGATGTCTTTTATCCCGATGCCCTGGCCCGTGGGCGGCACATGCGTGCCCTGTGCGCCGAGTACGGATTTGAAGGCGTGTACCCCCTGGATGCCCAGATCGACGCCACCCGCGCTGGGGTGTCGCTGGCCATCTTCGAGGCCAACCGGGCCTTCATCGACGGCGCCGATGCCCTGGCCGCCAACCTGCGCGATTTCCGGGGCTTCGAGCCCGACAGTGGCACCGTCTGGGAGGTGGCCTACGCCCTGGCCCAGGGCAAGCCCGTGGTGGGTTACCTGCCCACGTCGCGCAGCCTGCGCGACCGCATGGCGGGGCATGAGCATGAAGGCATGGACCGCGACGGCTGCGTGGTGGAGGATTTCGGCCTGCCGCTGAACCTGATGGTCGCGCACAGCGTGACGGCCCTGGTGGTGGGCGACGAGGACCGTTTCGAGGGATTGCGTGCGGCGTTGGCGCATCTGAAGGCTGTCCTCGTCTGTCCTGACGCGCGGGCATGAAAAAGCCCCTGACGGGGCCATCTGGCGGAAGCGGTGAGATTCGAACTCACGAACCCTTGCGGGTTGCCGGTTTTCAAGACCGGTGCAATCGACCACTCTGCCACGCTTCCTGCAGCGGCGATTGTACCGGTCCCCGTCAGCGGGCCTCGGCCGTCAGCATGCCCCGTGTCTCGATGAATCGCACCACCTCGTCCACTCCGGTCTGGGTCTTGAGGTTGGTCATGACCCAGGGGCGGCGTTGGGCGTCGGGGCGCATGCGGGCGGTGTCGGCCTTCATCACCTCCAGGTCGGCGCCCACATGGGGGGCGAGGTCGGTCTTGTTGATCACGAAGAGGTCGCTTTTGGTGATGCCGGGGCCGCCCTTGCGCGGGATCTTCTCGCCCGCGGCGACGTCGATCACGTAGATCGTGAGGTCGCTGAGTTCGGGACTGAAGGTGGCGGCCAGGTTGTCGCCGCCGCTCTCGATGAAGACCACGTCGGCGTTGGGAAACTCGCGCAGCATGCGGTCGATGGCTTCGAGGTTGATCGAGGCGTCTTCGCGGATCGCGGTGTGCGGGCAGCCGCCGGTTTCCACGCCCAGGATGCGCTCGGCCGGCAGCGCGCCGCTGACGGTGAGCAGGCGCTGGTCTTCCTTGGTGTAGATGTCGTTGGTGATGGCGATCAGGTCGTAGCGCGAACGCATGGCCTTGCACAACATCTCCAGCAGGGTGGTCTTGCCCGAGCCCACAGGGCCGCCTATGCCCACGCGCAGCGGGGGCAGGTGTTTGGTGCGGCCGGGAATCTGGTGCATGGCGGGTGCGTTCATGATCGGAACAGGCGTGAGTACTGGGTTTCGTGCTGGGCCGAGAGGATGGCCAGCATGGGGCAAAAGGACTGGCGCTGACTGTCGCGCAGAGCCTGCGCGCTGTCCACCACGGCGGGGATGTTGGCCATGAGCCGCGCCAGCACGCGCTGACCGGCGGCCTGACCCAGGGGCACGGCCTTGAGGGCGGCCTGGACCATGTTCTCGGCCCAGCCAAAGGCAAAGGCCAGCAGGCTGTCGCGCACGGAGGTGGTGGCCGGGGTGTGCAGCGCCAGCGCCAGGCCGAAGGCCACCGGGTAGCAGGGCGACCACAACGCGGCCGGTATCTGCAGGGCGTGCAGGGCCTCGGGTTGCACGGTCTTGAGCCACTCAACCAGCGAGCGGCCCATCTGTTCGGTCTGCAGGCGCATTTCGGCGCTTTCGCGGGTCTGGCGCACCCAGTCGTCCAGCTCGCCCAGGCGCGCCCAGTCGGCGCGGCGCCACGCGGGCAGGGCGCGTGCCAGCACCGGCAGGTCGGCGCGCGCCAGCGACAGGTGCAGCTGGTCCAGCAGCCAGGCGGCGGCGCTGGTTTCGTCGAACACCCGAGCGGCGTCCACCGCCGCTTCCAGCCCTTCGGAATAGGAAAAACCGCCCACCGGCAGGGCCGGCGAGGCCAGCCAGATCAGGGGCAGCAGGCTGGCGGGGCCTGTGGTGCTGACCGCTTCATGAGGTCGCGCGGCGCGGCGCGGCGACCGCCTCGGGGGCATGGCCAGGCGGCGCATCAGTGGCTGTGGGGGTGGCCGCCGCCGTGGTCGTGTGCATGCCCATGGTCGTGGCCGTGGGCATGACCGCCGTGGCCGCCCTGGCCGTAGGCGCCGCTTTCGGGCTCGAAGGCCTCGCGCACGGCGTTCACGGTCAGGTGCATCTGGCGCAGCATGTCGGCCAACACGTGGTCGGGCTCGATCTTGAGGTGGTCGGGCTGCAGCTCGATGGGCACGTGCCGGTTGCCCAGGTGGTAGGCGGCGCGGATCAGGTCGAAGGGGCTGCCGTGCTGGGCGCAGGCGGTGATGCGCAGCACGTCCTGTGGCGCGGCTTCCACGCGGATCAGACCACCGTCCTGCGTCAGCAGCACGTCACCGCCGCGCACCACCGTGCCCCGTGGCAGGAACACGCCCACGCGGTGACCGTTGCTGTCCTCGGTGTCGAAGCGGCTTTTCTGGCGCAGATCCCAGTCCAGCGTGATGCTGGGCGCGCGGCGCACCAGCACCTCGGCCAGGCCCTGGCCTTGCGGGATCAGCTTGGAGACTTGTTTCATCGTCAAAAGAGAAAGTAGCGCTGCGCCATCGGCAGGCGCGTGGCCGGCTCGCAGGTCAGCAGCTGGCCATCGGCGCGCACGGTGTAGCGTTGCGGGTCGATGTCCATCACCGGCAGGTGGCTGTTGTGCACCATGCTGGCCTTGGTCACGCCGCGGCAGCCTTGCACGGCCACGGCGGTCTTGCGCAGGCCGTAGCGCTGCGCCACGCCGGCGTCCAGCGCCGCCTGCGACACGAAGGTGAGGCTGCCGTGCGCCAGCGCGCTGCCCAGGGCGCCGAACATGGGCCGGTAGTGCACCGGCTGCGGCGTGGGGATGGAGGCGTTGGGGTCGCCCATGGCGGCCAGCGCGATGCTGCCGCCCTTGAGCACCAGCGCCGGCTTGACGCCAAAGAAGGCCGGCTTCCAGATCACCAGGTCGGCCCATTTGCCGGCCTCCACCGAGCCGATGATGTGGGCCATGCCGTGGGCGATCGCCGGGTTGATCGTGTACTTGGCGATGTAGCGCTTGATGCGGACGTTGTCGCTGCGGCTGCTGTCCCCGGGCAAGCTGCCGCGCTGCGACTTCATCTTGTCGGCCGTCTGCCAGGTGCGGATCACCACCTCGCCCACCCGCCCCATGGCCTGGCTGTCGCTGCTCATGATGCTGATGGCGCCCATGTCGTGCAGGATGTCCTCGGCCGCGATGGTTTCGCGGCGGATGCGGCTCTCGGCGAAGGCCAGGTCCTCGGGGATGCTGGGGTCCAGGTGGTGGCACACCATCAGCATGTCCACGTGTTCGTCCAGCGTGTTCACCGTGTAGGGCATGGTGGGGTTGGTGCTGGAGGGCAGGAAGTTGGCCTCGCCCACCACCCGCATGATGTCGGGCGCGTGGCCGCCGCCCGCGCCTTCGGTGTGGAAGGCGCACAGCGTGCGGCCCTTGGTGGCGGCGATGGTGTTCTCCACGAAGCCCGACTCGTTGAGCGTGTCGCTGTGGATGGCGACCTGGGTGTCGGTTTCCTCGGCCACGTCCAGGCAGGTGTCGATGGCCGAGGGCGTGGTGCCCCAGTCCTCGTGCAGTTTGAGGCCGATCGCGCCGGCATGGATCTGCTCGCGCAGGGCCTCGGGCCGGCTGGCGTTGCCCTTGCCCATGAAGCCCAGGTTCATGGGCAGGCCGTCGGCGGCCTGCAGCATGCGTTCGATGTGCCAGGGCCCGGGGGTGCAGGTGGTGGCGAAGGTACCGGTGGCCGGACCGGTGCCGCCGCCCAGCATGGTGGTGACACCCGAGGCCAGGGCCTCGTCCACCTGCTGCGGGCAGATGAAGTGGATGTGGCTGTCGATGCCGCCGGCGGTGACGATGTTGCCTTCGCAGCTGATGATCTCGGTGCCCGGGCCGATGACGATGTCCACGCCCGGCTGGGTGTCGGGGTTGCCAGCCTTGCCGATGGCGGCGATGCGCCCGCCCAGCAGACCGATGTCGCACTTGACGATGCCCCAGTGGTCGATCAGCAGGGCGTTGGTCAGCACCGTGTCCATGGCGCCCAGGGCCCGCGTGCGCTGGCTCTGCGCCATGCCGTCGCGTATGGTCTTGCCGCCGCCGAACTTGACTTCCTCGCCGTAGCCACCGGCGCGCAGGGTCAGGTCCTGCTCGACCTCGGCGATCAGGCCGGTGTCGGCCAGGCGCACGCGGTCACCCACGGTGGGGCCGAACATGTCGGCATAGGCGCGTTTGGGAATGCTGGCCATCGCTTAAAGCTTTCCTTGTGTGAGCGCCCTGAACCCGTACACCACGCGGTCGCCGGCGTAGTCCACCAGCTCCACCGTGCGCTGCTGGCCGGGCTCGAAGCGCACGGCCGTGCCGCTGGCGATGTTCAGGCGCATGCCACGCGCGGCCGCACGGTCGAAGTCCAGCGCGGCGTTGGTCTCGGCGAAGTGGTAGTGCGAGCCCACCTGCACCGGGCGTTCGGCGGTGTTCTTCACCACCACCGTCAGGGTGCGGCGGCCCAGGTTGAGGGCGTGGTCGCCGTCGTCCACGAGCAGTTCGCCGGGAGTCATTTGCCGCCTCGGGTGAACCACAGGAAGGCGGCCGCCAGCGCGGCCACGGCGACAAAACCCAGCGCATCGCTGGCGTGCCAGTGGCTGCCGAACAGGCCGTGGCCGTCGTGGGCCAGGGCGGGCAGGGTGCTCAGTGCGGCGGCGAAAAAAACGGTGGTTTTCATGGCGGGCTTCAAACGATCGGTTGGTGGACCGTCACCAGTTTGGTGCCGTCCGGGAAGGTGGCTTCGACCTGGATGTCGGGAATCATCTCGGCGATCCCGTCCATCACGTCCTCGCGCGTGAGCACCTGGCGGCCTTCGCTCATCAGCTGCGCCACGGTCTTGCCATCGCGTGCCCCTTCCATGACGGCCGCGCTGATCAGCGCCACCGCCTCTGGGTGGTTGAGCTTGAGCCCGCGCGCGCGCCGACGCTCGGCCAGCAGGGCGGCGGTGAAGATGAGCAGCTTGTCTTTCTCGCGCGGGGTCAGTTCCATGGGCACCTTTCAGCAAGAGACGTGCCGGGATGGCACGGAAGCTGCACTGGCAAGACGGTGAATGTCACGCCGCCGTCAGCCACCTCCACCGCCCCCCAGCGCATCATCAAGGTGCGCCGCGATTACAACAGCTGGGTCGCCAGCGAGACGCTGGAAGACTACGCGCTGCGCTACACCCCGCAGCGCTCGCGCCAGTGGTCGGTCTGGCGCGTGGCCAACACCGCTTTTGGTGCAGCGTCCTTCCTCATCCTCGAGGCCGTGGGCGCCACCTTGCTGGTGCAATATGGCTTCATCAACGCGGCGCTGGCCATCCTGGCCACCGGCTTGATCATCTTCCTGGCCGGCCTGCCCATCAGCGTCTACGCCGCGCGCTACGGGGTCGACATGGACCTGTTGACCCGCGGGGCCGGCTTCGGCTACATCGGCTCCACCATCACCTCGCTGATCTACGCCAGCTTCACCTTCATCTTCTTTGCGCTGGAGGCGGCCGTCATGGCCTACGCGCTGGAACTGGCCTTCGGCATCCCGCCGGCCTGGGGCTACCTGGTCTGTGCGGTGGTGGTGGTGCCGCTGGTCACACACGGCGTGTCGGTCATTGGGCGGCTGCAGGTGTGGACACAGCCGCTGTGGCTGCTGATGCTGGTCGTGCCCTTTGTGTATGTCTGGATGCACGAACCGGGTGCATTTCGGGGGGTTGTGCACTACGGTGGTGAATCCGATCAGGGTGCCGCTTTCAATCTGCACTTCTTCGGTGCGGCGCTCACCGTGGGCATCGCGCTGATCACCCAAATGGGGGAGCAGGCCGACTACCTGCGCTTCATGCCGGCGCGTGAACGGGTGGGGCGCTGGCGATGGTGGCTGGGGGTGCTGGCGGGCGGGCCAGGCTGGGTGCTGCTGGGCGTGCTCAAGATGCTGGGCGGCGCGGTGCTGGCCTACCTGGCCATCACCCACATGGTGCCGGTGGACCGCGCGGTGGACCCCAACCAGATGTACCTGGCCGCCTACGAGTACGTGTTCCCGCACTACGGCTGGGCGGTGGCCGCCACGGCGCTGTTCGTGGTGGTGTCGCAGCTCAAGATCAATGTCACCAACGCCTACGCCGGCTCGCTGGCCTGGAGCAACTTCTTCTCGCGCCTGACCCACAGCCACCCTGGGCGCGTGGTGTGGGTGGTGTTCAACACGCTGATCGCCTTCATGCTGATGGAGATGAACGTGTTCCAGGCGCTGGGCGAGGTGCTGGGCCTGTACGCCAACATCGCCATCGCCTGGATCATGGCGGTGGTGGCCGATCTCGTGGTCAACAAACCCCTGGGCCTGTCGCCCAAGGGCATCGAGTTCAAGCGCGCCCACCTCTACGACATCAACCCGGTGGGCGTGGGCGCCATGGCCCTGGCGTCCGCGCTGTCGGTGGCGGCCCACATGGGCGTGTTCGGCGCGCTGGCGCAGGCGTTTTCGGCCTGCATCGCCATGGTCACGGCCTTTGTGGCTTCGCCGCTGATCGCATGGCTCACGCAAGGGCGGTACTACCTGGCGCGCACGCCGGCGGATGGCGGCGGCCATCAGCGGTCGCGCCTGCAAACCTGCGTGATCTGCGAACGCGATTACGAAGGCCCCGACATGGCCCATTGTCCGGCCTACCAGGGGGCCATCTGTTCCCTGTGCTGCACGCTGGACGCGCGCTGCGGCGACCTCTGCAAGCCGCAGGCGCGCCTGTCCTTCCAGTGGGGGCAGGCGCTGCGTGCCCTGCTGCCACGGGGCCTGTGGCCCTATCTCGACGCCGGCCTGTCGCACTACCTGCTGCTGATGGCGGTGGTGGCGCCTATCCTGGCGGCCGTGCTGGGCTTGCTCTACCACCAGCAGATTGCGCCCGAGTTCCTCAAGGTCTACGCCGTCCTCTTGCTGATCTCGGGCCTGGTGGCCTGGTGGCTGGTGCTGGCCCACAAGAGCCGCGAGGTGGCGCAGGAGGAGTCGAACCGGCAGACCCGCCTGCTGATGCACGAGATCGAGTCCCACCGCCGCACCGACGAGCAGCTGCAGCAGGCCAAGCGTGTGGCCGAACAGGCCAACCAGGCCAAGACCCGCTACATCAGCACCATCAGCCACGAGCTGCGCACGCCGCTCAACAGCATCCTGGGCTACGCGCAGCTGCTGCAGGAGGACACCGGCATGGCGCCCCACCGCGCCCAGGCCATCCAGGTCATCCACCGCGGCGGCGAACACCTGCTATCGCTGATTGAAGGCACGCTGGACATCGCCCGCATCGAGTCGGGCAAGCTGACGCTGGACCTGCGGCCCATGTGTTTCCAGGCGGTGATGGCCGAGGTGGCCGGCATGTTCGAGCTGCAGGCGCAGGACAAAGGCCTGCGCTTTCGTTTCGATACCCAGGGCACGCTGCCCGCCGTGGTGCGTGCCGACGAAAAGCGCGTGCGGCAGATCCTCATCAACCTGCTGGGCAACGCGGTCAAGTTCACCAGCCTGGGCGAGGTCGGCCTGCGCCTGCGTTACGCCCGCGAGATGGCCCACATCGAGGTGCATGACACCGGCCCGGGCATGCCGGCGGCCGATCTGGATCGGGTGTTCGAGCCCTTTGCCCGTGGCCAGAGCCAGGCCGGCAGTGGCGTGCAGGGTTCGGGCCTGGGCCTGACCATCGCCAAGATGCTGACCGACCTGATGGGCGGCGAGATGCGCGCCCACAGCACCCCGGGCGAGGGCACGGTGTTCACCGTGCGCCTGTTCCTGCCCGAACTGCAGGGTGCCGCCCAGCCGGCCGCCGCGCTGCCGCCGCCGCGCAGCGGCTACGCCGGTTCGCGTCGGCGCGTGCTGGTGGTGGACAACGAGGAGGCCGACCGCGACCTGATCGCGCGCTGGCTGTCGCCCCTGGGCTTCGAGGTCACCCTGGCCACCCACGGCGAGGACGCCCTGCGCACCGTGGCCAGCGGCCTGCGACCGGACGCCGTCTTCATGGACCTGGCCATGCCCGGCATCGACGGCTGGGAGACCCTGCGCCGCCTGCGCGCGCTGGAGCTCTCGCCGGCCCCGGTGGTGGCGGTGGTGTCTGCCAACGCCTTCGACAAGGGGCTGGACAACGACCTCGATCTGCCGCCACGCGATTTCCTGGTCAAGCCGGTGCGCCGCGACGACCTGCTCGACTGGCTGGGCCAGCGCCTCGGCCTGGCCTGGGTCGACGCCTTGCCCGCTACCGACAGCGCCACGCCAGTGCCGATCGCGCCTCGCGCCGCCATGGTCCTGCCGTCGCCGGCGCAGCTGCAGGCGCTGCGGGACGTGGCGCGCCTGGGCTACTACAAGGGCATCGCGCGCCAGATGGACGACCTGCTGGCGCAGCGGCCCGAATGCGCCGCCTTCGTCCAGCGCGTGCTGGCCCTGGCGCGTGGCTTTCGCTTCGAGGCCATCGAACACCTGATCGAGGAGTTGCGGCATGACACCCGCCTGGTCTGACACGCCCGCCCTGTCGGCGCGGCGCGACGGCGCGCCGGTGGTGCTGATCGTGGACGACGTGCCCGACAACGTCGCCGTGCTGCACGATGCGCTCGACGAGGCCGGCTACACCGTGCTGGTGGCGCTGGACGGCGAGAGCGCCCTGGCCCGCGCCGCCCAGGCCCTGCCCGATGTGATCCTGCTCGACGCGGTGATGCCAGGGCTGGACGGCTTCGAGGTGGCGCGGCGGCTGAAGGCCGACCCGCTGACCCAGGCCATCCCCATCATCTTCATGACCGGCCTGACCGAGACCGAACACCTGGTGGCGGCGCTGGACGCCGGCGGTGCCGACTACGTGACCAAGCCCGTCAAGCCGCGCGAGGTGATGGCCCGCATGGGCGTGCACCTGCAGACCGCGCGCCAGGCCCGCGAGGGCGTGCGCGAGCGCCAGCAGGCGCGCAACGCGCTGGACGCGCTGGGCTATGCCGCCATCACCGTGCGCGCGGCCGATGGCCGCCTGATGTGGCAGACGCCCCTGGCGCGGGAGTGGCTGTTGCGTTACTGCGGCACCCAGGCACCGGTCACGCCGGCGCCGGTGGTGGCCTGGCTGCAGCGCCACCTGCGCGAGGCGCGCCAGCAGCTCGAGCCGCCGCGCCTGAGCCTGGAGCTGGGGCCGCGCCGGCTCACCTTCCGTCTGCACCAGCAAGTGGACGACGGCGACGCCGCAGCCGACGCCGGTGGCGAGACCCAGGCGCCCAGCGGCGACTGGCTGATCGTGATGCAGGAAACCTCCGACACCAGCGTCATCGAGGCGCTGGCGCAGACCTTCGGGCTGACCGCCCGCGAGGCCGAGGTGCTGTACTGGGTGGCCAAGGGCAAGATCAACCGCGACATCGGCGACATCCTGGGCGCCAGTCCGGCGACGGTGAAAAAGCACCTGGAGCGCATCTACGCCAAGCTCGGCGTGGAGACCCGCACCGCGGCCGCCGCCATGGCGATCAACCGCGTGCGCGCGCTCGGGCCCACGGGCGGAATGTAAGCCTCTGTTCGCGGTCCGAAGGGGTTGCGCGGCGAAATGTAACCAGCGCCGCGACGAGCGGTGTCATTCTGCTGCAGGTGTTTCCGGGTGTCAGCCTGACGGCCTGTAGGAAAAAACCTGACACGATTTTCAGTGCAACACCGACTTCAGAACAGGGTGTGGAAATTTACATTGACATCGCGTCTTGCAATTTTTCACAAATAGAAAGGTGTTGCCATGATCGAGTCGTTCAAGGATGTGCGCCCCAGCTCCCCGGCCGCATTCCCACCCATCCAGGTGCGGGAGCCGCAGTTTTACGCGCTCAACTCGGGCGCCGTCAAGGAGGAGCGCCTGCCTTTCACGGTGCGCCTGGTGCGCAACGAGGACGATCTGCGCAAGGCGGTGAACATCCGCCACTCGGCCTACGCGCGCCACGTGCCCGAGTTCGCCGAGAAGCTCCGCACGCCCGAGGCCTCGGACTACGACGATGGCGTGGTCGTGCTGCTGGCCGAGTCCAAGCTCGACGGATCGCCGCTGGGCACCATGCGCATCCAGTGCAACACCTTCAAGCCGTTGAGCCTGGAGCAGTCGGTGCAGCTGCCCGAATGGCTGCGCGGCCGTTCGCTGGCCGAAGCGACCCGCCTGGGCATCACCGACGACCGCGCCGGCCGGCTGGTCAAGACCATGCTGTTCAAGGTTTTCTACCAGTACTGCCTGCTGCAGGAAATCGAATGGATGGTGATCGCCGGGCGTTCGCCCATCGACCGCCAGTACGAACGCCTGCTGTTCAAGGACGTGTACCCGGGCATGGGCTACATCCCGCTGCGCCACGCCAACAACATGCCGCACCGTGTGATGGCCTTCCATGTCGACAGCGCGCAGGCGCGCTGGGCCGAGGCGCACCACCCGCTGCTGGACTTCATGTGCCACATCCACCACCCCGACATCGACCTGGGCGAGACCACCGTGCCCTTCATGCCGGTGTGGCAGCCACCGGTGGAGCGCACCGGCACCTACGCCTGAGTCCGCACCACCCGCCTCATACAAAAAGCCCGCCAGACACGTTGTCTGGCGGGCTTTTTCGTGGCTTCATGTTCTGGCCGGCGTGTGACCCGCAGCACATGCAAGGTCCCCCTGGGGGACACCGCCGGGCCGGCTTTGCCGGACGGCTGGTGTCGCCCCCTTGAGGGGGGATGTGGCCACGCGAAGCGGGCAAGCGACGGGGGGGCTTCAATGCAGATTGCTGGCGGGTGAATTGCCGGTGAACAGGTCGTTCTGGCCGATTTCGAAGACCTGCGGCTGCAGGTTCTTGACGAAGGCCTGCAGGGCCGGATCGCGGATGAAGCTGGCCGACGAAACCGCCTGCAGCAGCAGGTCCGGGTGCTGGGGCCGCGCCACCACGAAGCCTTGCACGTAGTCGACGCCAATCTCCACCAGCGTCTGCACGGTGGCGCAGTCCTCGGCCCATTCGGCGATGGTCTTCATGCCCAGGTTGCGGGCCAGGCTGACGATGGCCTCCACGATGGCGATGTTGGCCGGGTGCTGGTTCATGTTGACGATGAAGCTGCCGTCGATCTTGAGCAGGTCGCCCGGCAGGTCCTTCAGGTAGGAGAAGGAGGTGTAGCCGGCACCGAAATCGTCCAGCGCCACCTTGGCGCCGTACTGGCGCACCTGGTCGATGAAGCGGCGCGTGTTCTGCAAGTCGTGCAGGGCCACGCTTTCGGTGATCTCCAGGCACAGGTGCTTGGCGATGTGGATGTTCTCCTCCAGCGTGCTGAACACGTCCTGGATGAACTTCTCGTCGTTGAGCGAGGCGCCGCTCAGGTTCATGCAGACGAACTGGGTGTTCTTCAGGTGCTTCTTGTGGCGGGACAGCCACTGCACGGTGTTGGACAGGACCCAGCGGTCGATCACGCCCATGCGGCCGCTGTTCTCGCCGGCCGAGATCAGGCGGTCGGTGGGAATGCGCTCGCCGTTGGCGTCGAGCATGCGCAGCAGCACCTCGAAGTTGAGCGACTCGGTGGGCGCGGTCAGCGACATGATGGGCTGCATTTCCAGGAACAGGCCCTCGATCTCGGCGTGGGCCGAGAGGTGTTCCACCAGCTTGAGTTCGGCCTCGTGCTCCAGGAAGACGCGGGCGTTTTTCTCGAACACCACCAGACCGCTGTTGTTGCTCTTGGCCTCGCGGCAGGCGCGGTCGGCGGTGGACACCGCGTCCTTGGTGGAGGTGCTGGGCGCGACCTCGATCAGGCCGATGGAGCCGCGCACGTGGAAGGCGCGCTCGCCCACGCGGTAGGGTGTCTGGCCGATGCTGGAGACGATGCTCTGGCACAGCAGGCCGGCCAGCGCGACCCGGGTGTCGGGCATGACGATGACGAACTCGTCGCCGCCGACGCGGCCCAGGCTCATGCTGCCCGACAGCATGGCCCCGACGCGGGCGCAGACCTGCTGCAGCACCTCGTCACCCGCGCTGTGGCCGAACAGGTCGTTGATGAGCTTGAAGCGGTCCAGGTCCAGGTAGGCCAGGGCCAGGGGCTTGCCCTGGCGCGCGCTGGCCATGGCGGCGTCCAGCGCCTTCTCCACTCCGCGGCGGTTGAGCACCTTGGTCAGCGGATCGTTGTGGGCCAGGAACTGCAGGTGCTCGTTGGCGCGCGACTTTTCGGTCACGTCCTGCAGGGAGCCTTCGATCCGGTCGCGTGCCAGGGTGGCCTTCACCATGTAGCGCCGGGGCTCGTTGCCCTGCGCGTCGGGCAGGCCCTCGATTTCCAGTTCGGCGTCGCTCTGCGTGTTCACCAGCTGGTGCAGACGCGTCCAGGCGCCCTGGCGGAAGAAGCGGAACCAGTCGTTCTGGCCGTCGTCCTGCACCTGCTGCCCCAGCATGTTGCGCAGGGCCGGGTTGGTGCTGACGAAGCGGCCCTGCATGTCCAGCGTGAACAGGCCGATCGGCATGGCCTCGTAGGTGTGCTGCAGTTCGGCCTGGATCTCCAGGCGCTGGTCGTGCTCCTGCTTCATCTGCGCGGCGATGGCCAGCGAGGCCATGAGGCTGGATGCCAGCGCGGCCGTCACGCTGTTGACCGCGCCGATCAGCCCCTTGAAGCCCAGCGAGGCCGAGATCACTTCATAGAGGCTGGCGAACAGCGCCACCGCGATGGAGGCGCTGTACCAGATGGCGACCTGCGAGCGCGACTTGTGCAGGATGTGGCCCATCAGGTAGACCAGCATGGCCACGCCCACCCCGGTGGTCACCCACATCAGCGGCAGGAAGATGGGGTAGGACAGGAAGAAGGACAGCAGCAGCAGCGGTGGGCAGGACCAGCGCGCCACGTCCACCACCCGCCGGTGGCCGACCACTTCGAGGTCGTCCTTGAACAGGGTGGTGAACAGGCTCAGCGTGAGCACGTAGTAGAGCGTGATCGTGACCAGGCGGCCCTGCAGCAACAGGTCGTAGGGGATGGTGCGGCCCAGCCACTGGTGGTCCCAGCCGGCCGACAGCGCGGCCATGCGCAGGTTGACCACCAGCCAGGCGGAGAACAGGATGTAGGTGCTGTTGCGGTTGATCAGCGCGGTGATGAAGACGAACAGCGCCAGCACGATGAGGCCGCCGTCGAGCAGGCCGGCGTTGTGGTGGAACTCCTGGGTCGCGGCGGCGAGTCCGGCCTCCGACCATTGCAGCACGCTCAGGCGCGCCGGGCCCACGAAGCGCGCCTTGCAGACGATGCCCGCCGGCGTGGGCGTCGTCAGCTCCAGCTGGAAGCCGGCCTTCACGGGTGAGATGGCACCCGAGGTGTCCCGCCGGTTGGCCTGGCCGAGGACCTCGCCGCTGCCGCTGTTCCAGCAGGTGGTCTCCATGGTGTGGCGCGAGGCGAACTCGATCACCGGGTGGGTGGCTTCCGGTGCCGGCAAGGCCTTGAACACAAACCAGTAGGGCGATTCCGACAAGCGGTTGTCGGTGAAGCTGACCTCGGGTTGATCGCGCAGGGCGGCCTGCGCGGCGGCCAGGTCCCAGCGGCCGCCCACGTCTTCGGCGACACGGAAGGGCACCACCTTGGCGTGGGTTTCGGTGGGGTACTGCGGCACCCAGGCGATCAGCGCGACAATAGAAAACAGGGCGATGGCCAGCGGGATGGCATAGGCCGACAGGAAAAACAGGCCCCGATCCAGACCGGCATTCCATGCCTCGAAGCCAGGGTGTTTCACGTTTTTCGCCAAATGTGACATTTACAGCAGGTTGGGTCCCGGTATGTGCGTAATTTGCGCTTAGTTGCAATTCACACGGCCATTATGCGGTGAATGTCAAGATCATGAGCGGTTGACTGCAACAACATGTGTCAGCGGGCCTGTACGCCACCCGGCGTACATACGTCCCATCGGGTTCTCCCTAGCATCCATCCATCCCCTGACGCACGGTCCGCACAGGCCGGGCCACGGGGACACAAGCCCTCATTTGTGTTGTCTGGAAAACTGGAGAAATCCCCATGCTGCAACGTCGATTCACCCTCAAGGCCCTGTCCGCGGCCGCCACCGTCATGGGCCTGGGCCTCACCGGCCTGTCGGCCCACGCGCAGGAGACCATCAAGGTCGGCATCCTGCACAGCCTGTCGGGCACCATGGCCATTTCGGAAACCGTGCTCAAGGACACGGTGCTGATGGCCATCGACGAGATCAATGCCAAGGGCGGCGTGATGGGCAAGAAGCTGGAGCCGGTGGTGGTTGACCCGGCCTCCAACTGGCCGCTGTTCGCCGAGAAGGCCAAGCAGCTGATCAGCCAGGACAAGGTGGCCGTGGTGTTCGGCTGCTGGACCTCGGTGAGCCGCAAGTCGGTGCTGCCGGTGTTCGAGGAACTCAACAGCCTGCTGTTCTACCCCGTGCAGTACGAGGGCGAAGAGCTGAGCAAGAACGTGTTCTACACCGGTGCCGCGCCCAACCAGCAGGCCATCCCCGCGGTGGACTACCTGATGAGCAAGGACGGCGGCGGCGCCAAGCGCTGGGTGCTGCTGGGCACCGACTACGTCTACCCCCGCACCACCAACAAGATCCTGCGCGCCTACCTCAAGAGCAAGGGCGTGAAGGACAGCGACATCGACGAGAAGTACACGCCCTTCGGCCACAGCGACTACCAGACCATCGTGGCCGATGTGAAGAAGTTCTCGCAGGGCGGCAAGACCGCCGTGGTGTCCACCATCAACGGCGACTCCAATGTGCCCTTCTACAAGGAACTGGGCAACGCCGGCCTCAAGGCCAAGGACGTGCCGGTGGTGGCGTTCTCGGTGGGTGAGGAAGAGCTGCGCGGCGTGGACACCAAGCCGCTGGTGGGCCACCTGGCCGCCTGGAACTACTTCATGAGCATCAAGAACCCGTCCAACACCGAGTTCACCCAGAAGTGGGCCGCCTACGCCAAGGCCAAGAAGATCCCGGGCCACATGGACAAGCCGCTGACCAACGATCCGATGGAAGCCACCTACATCGGCATCAACATGTGGAAGCAGGCGGTCGAGAAGGCCAAGTCCACCGAGACCGACAAGGTCATCGCCGCCATGGCCGGCCAGACCTTCAAGGCACCCTCGGGCATCGTGAGCAAGATGGACGAGAAGAACCACCACCTGCACAAGTCGGTGTTCATCGGCGAAGTCAAGGCCGACGGCCAGTTCAACGTGGTCTGGAAGACCCCCGGCCCGGTCAAGGCCAAGCCCTGGAGCCCCTACATCGAAGGCAACGACAAGAAGCCCGACGAGCCGGTGCTG